>CAZUVN010000009.1:0-8249 GCA_964623835.1 uncultured Candidatus Peribacteria bacterium | reverse complement strand
TCTTCGCCGTCGCGTATCCACAAGGCGGAACCAACGATCGCATTGCGCAGATTGCTGCCGATGCAGGATACCTCTTTGGCATTGGCGATGATGCCGACCGCAGCTTCGGCCGCAGCCAGCTGCTCCGTGTTCCCGCGTTAGTCATCTTCCCGAGTATGTCGACGGAAGAGGTGTTAAAGTTTGTCACTGGTTCGTAATGTCATCCTGAGCTCGTCGAAGGACATTCACATCCATACAAAACGGGAGGGCTACGGCCCTCCTTTTTACGATCCAAAACCGTGCCATGCTCTTACTGTCCCAAATACTGTTGCAACTGCTCCATCAAACTCTGTGCGTCTTCTGATGACGTTGAGCCACTGTTGATTCCCATCGATCCTTGAATCATCTGATTGGTCATCTGCTCAATCATCTCCGGCATGTGGGCGACGAAGTACCACGAACTCCAGACGATAAAGAGTGTGAATGCCAGCCAGATCATGCCGTGAATGTAGGAGCCGATCATGCGTGCACGGTCGCGACGCTCCAGTCGATGAAGATACCCGATGATTTCATCGAGCTTCTCTTCAATTGTCTGCTTTGGTTCCTCGGATACGTCTGCTGCTTTGCGCATGAGGTTACTATAGACGGTGTCACGGATAGTCGACAATCATTTTCATTTCAAGTAGCGCTCCGCCATCCGCCCTCGCTGGTCCATCAAGTTCCGAAGCGTGATGGCCTGCGCTCGAACCGGATGGCTCCGCGCTAAACTAAAACCCTCTCTTCCACTTTCGGACAAATTCGAATGCCCGCGTGAAATGATAGGACGACGTCAGTGGGATATCGACACAGTGCACTAGTGGCAGAGGCTTTCCGCCAAAGCCGGTCTTGAACGTCGTGACTCCGGCAAACGGATGGTTCTTATCGATGATCACTTCCTCGCCTGTTTCCAGCATCTTGCGTGGAGCAATACCCCAGAAGTTATAGATGCTGTCACCACGCTTCAGTGCATCGGAAATTGCCGTCCACTGCAGCAAGTAGCTGGCAGGAATCTTTGCGTACTTGTGGGTGCTTGCTCCGTGGTGGTAACTGGTCACGCCGCCGTAGGTCATATGAACGGACGCCGCCACGGGTTCACCTTGATAGCGAGCGATGTACACGATCGCGTTATTCGTAGGAGCGAAGTGCTTCACCTGGGCGCGAATATAACTCTCACGGTAGGGGACAAAGTGATGGCGCTTGTACGTCTCTTCCTGCAGCTTGAAGTAGATATCGAGGTCGCGGTTGGGATCTGTTGATGCTTCCACTGTGACTCCCTCACGCTCTGCCCGGCCGATTAAATTGCGGGTCGTCTTACGCATGTCCGCTTTGATCGATTCTTCCGTCCGCGGCTCGGATGCTGCATCGAACTCCCCATCGATCCACCTGTCCGTCGATCGCAGAGCGATGTACCACGTGTACTCAGAGAGAAGGTGGAGCGGAGATGACAGTGATCCTTCCGGTGGCCATCCTGCTGCTGCCGCGGTTGCCTCAGGTTGAAAGGGGCTGACGCGGATGAATCCGCAGTGGTGATCACGTGCTGCATCTTTGACAGCTTCTAATAAGGAGCTAGTAGCTAGAGGCTGGTGGCTAGTGGTTGTGATCGGCCCGTATTGAACCATCAGATGTCTCCCACGGCGTGCAGGGACGACAATCGCCTGGCAGATGCCGGTGATTACTCCATTCTCGCGTAGTTCAAGCCTTACTGGCTCCTGACCAATATCGCGATAGACTTCGCCCATCGTCCAGCTCTGGAGGAATGGACTGAAGCGCTGAGATTTCAGGAAGTGTTCCCAGGCCGCGGAGTCAGTAGCGAGTTGGATGTTCATTGAGGGGAGGATATCAGAATGAGAGGAGAGTCGTGTCATAGTGAGCGTAGTCGAACTATGAACACGAAGTGTAGATCCCTCGACTATGCTCGGGATGACACCATTACTTAGCTTTCAGAAGTGGATCGAGAATTTCTACGAGGCGCTTCGCCTGTTCCATCGACGTATCCGGATTCGTCGGAAGACAGAGGATTTGCTCTCCTGCCATCTCAGCTTTTGGATCATCGCCGTCTTTGTAGCCACATGCCGCATCGTCGGCGTTTGCAGGGCAGATGACGCAGCCGGTCCAGCCGTCATGCAGATAGATGTTATGAAGCTTCAGTTGTTGACGAATGCGTTCAGCTCCGTTGGTAAAAAGCGGAAACTTTTGCAGGGGCAAGTTCGGAACGACACCAAGCAGAAGCGGCCAGTTTCGTAGCACGGCTTGGTTGAAGTAGTAATCGGTCAGCATCCGACGGTGCGCGTTGATTGCAGCTAGCCGTTGCCATTGTTGAAGTGCAAGTGCGGCACAGGCATTGGGCATTCGGTGCAGTACGGGTTCCATCCGCCCCTCTTTTTCCTTTACTGTGACAATGGGTGCGAGCAGACGAAGTGTGCCGAATAGTGCCAGCATCATTTTCCCCACGCCGATGCCATACAGCGGCTTTGCCATGGCGTAGAGGATTGGATACTGCAACCAGCGTTTGATATGCCAGAGCTTGCATGGCTTTGCTTCATCTTCGAGTTTTTGCAGATCACGACAGATATCATGTCTGCGACATACCACTGCGCCGCCAGTCACGCCGGAGATCGCTTTGTCCCGTCCGAAACTGAAGAACATAAGGTCTCCGTATCGTCCGATCTCTTCAGGGCCCGATGCATCGGGAATGATATGCGCGCAGTCTTCAATCAGCATCAGTGAATGGCGATCGCACAGTGTTCGCAATTCTTTGGTAAATGCGGGAATGCCGAAGGTGTGCTGGCAGATGATTGCGCGCGTCTTGGGTGTAATCAGCTTCTCCACTTCGGCAATATCCAGATTCAGCGTGTCCTGTTCGATGTCCGCAAACACCGGTGTCATACCCGCTGCAATGATTGCATTCGGCACCACAATGCAGGTGTAGCCTTGCACAATCACTTCCTCCTCACTGTGGGACTTGAGTGACTTCAGAATTGCGAGCAACGCCTCGCGGCCCGAGCCAAATAGATGTGCCTGTCCGTTGAAGCGGTCAGCAAGTACTTTTTTTAGGAGGTCTTTCTCCGGACCCTCACGCCATACCCAGGGCATGAAAGCGAGCTTTAGAGCCTTGCGAATCTGTCGTCTGTCAGCCAGCGGCGCGAAGGTGTGGTGGGTGGGGCGAAACACAGGAACTAGGAGCGAGGAAGTAGACGATTGATTGTGGAGCTTGGCATACGACCGACACAGAGCAGGGCTGATCGCGCGGCGACGCGCTGTGTGTGGGCATTGAGAATTTCCACTGGTTTCCCGAAGGACTTGGCGAAGATCTCTGATCCGTGTGGATCAGTGAAGATCACGCGGTCGATACTGGTAGATGCTTTCTTGGCGAGTTCGCGCAGAAACCGCTCTTCGTCAGGTCCGGTTTCCTGTAGACCGCTGGTCAGCAGCACACGGGGGCTTTCGGTTCGAGTCGATGCCCAATCGAGCGCTGCGTTAAAGCTGAGAGGACTGATGTTGTAGGTGTCATCGAGAATCGTTACGCCGTGTTCGGTTTTGACCGAGAACGTATGTGCTTGGGGTTTAAAGCTCTGCAGGAGCTCTTTAATGCGATCTGCCTTAATGCCAAGATATCGAGCCACTTCAACAGCGAGTGCGACGTTGTAATCATTATGTTTGCCTTCAAGCGGATGATCGAGGCCAGATGTATCGGATGCGATGGTGACAGGGCACGATGCACGTTTAGCAAGTTCGGCACATCCGTCGTTATCGCCATAGAAGAACGCATGACCATCGTTTGGCAGCGCTTCTATCAACTCACCGTTTGCATCAGTAATGTTCTGTTCCGATCCGAATAACGCCAAGTGATCCGATCCGAGCGCAGTCATGACACCAATCGTTGGCTGCGCAATTCGGCACAGAAGATGAATCTCACCTTTTCTGTATGCCCCCATCTCAACAATTATTAGCTTCTGACTCCTGACTCCTGATTCCTGATTCCTGATAATCCATTGAGCAACGCCCATCTCTGTATTCACATGTGCCGGTGTCACCAGTGGTTTGAGATCCTGTGTCAGATGTGCGATCAGCTCTTTGACCGTTGTTTTGCCGACACTGCCGGCAATCCCGATAATCGTGACATCCTTCATTGTCGATCGTAGTTGTGCTGCGTGGTCCATGACGCGTTTCTTGAGGATGAGGTCGATTGGTCGCCAGATCAGCCACGATACGAGGAGGACAAGTGGTTGAACGAGTGCGATGAACGGATAGGCAATCGGCAGGGTTCGCAGATAGATAATGACTATCAGGTTGATTGCGACTGCTGTCCCAAACAGCGCCATCGCTTTGCTTGTGGGTTGGGGATATCGCTGTTTGCGGAGCAGAACCTGCGCGGCGGATAGCGCTGCAAGTACGGCTATTGCCGCTACAACCGTAGTCGCCGTTGGCACGAGGCCGATTGCGGTCAAACCGATGAGAACCAACAACGGGCGTAAGCGACCAACCAGTTGGCCGATCCAGCCATCCCGTCGAAGATGCTCCCGCAGGCGGTCCAAACGCCACTCCTTTTGCTGAAACAGTGCCGTAAACGTCAAAAGAGGGGAGAGTGCCGCCAACAGGCTCAGGCCGATAATGAGCGCAAAAACAGCTGCCATACGATCTGGAAACAGGATTGTACCTGATGTCGTAGTTGCAATAATATGAAATTTATAGTATAATAATTACATGAAACAAACTACACACTCTTCGTTCCAGCATATAACTGCTGGGTTCGTTCTGGCCTCCATGTACTTCGTGTACATGTTCGTGCTGCTGCCGAACTTCTAAAGGGATGTTCGGATGACGGCTGCAATCTCCGTCGCTTTATCGCGATGGACCCGATGTCGGACACCTTGATAGAGGTGCAACCGGCTGCCGGCGATGCCCTTATGCATCACATAGGCATCGCTCACGGGCGTCATGCCGTCCTCGGTTCCCCAGAAAATGTCCGTCGGGGTCTTAATGAACGGTAAAATCGGGCGTAGGTCTTCGTGGACCACGCGGCTCATTGTGTCGCGCATAATCGGCGATGCTTTTTCGTAATCGTGCACACGGACAAGTTTGTAGAGGAACTTTTTGGCAACTGGTTGAAGCTGTTTGAGGCCGGGAACCGCGAGGAAGAACTTACCTGTCTTTGCGAGCATCAATCCGAACATGCGTTTGAAGTGACGTGGATGGCGAATACCCGCTGCGGCACAGAGGTAGAGATGCTTGATAGGGAGTGATCCGCGTGCAGCAAGTTTGAGCCCGATGCGACCGCCGTGCGAGTGGCCTAATAGATGAAGTTCTGATTCCTGAAAGCTGATTCCTGAAAGCTTCTGTTCAACCCAGTCTACGTAATCATCAACCGTCCATGGCGTCTTCGGTTCCGGTTCATCGCCAAAGCCAGGAAGATCCGGTGTAAGGATCTCGATATCGGTGCCTTTGAGTGCTTCGCGCAGCTCGGTAAACGATTCCTTGGAACCGCCCCAACCGTGCAAACAGAGCAGTATGGGCTTCATAGGGCTAGTGTACAGCAAAACTGGCTAGAAGCGTCTTGTTCTATACGGGTCTTTTGGATACCCTTTGCAGGCTTTAAATATGTCACGGTAGCTCAGTAGGCCTAGCCTCGCTTGCGAGGCGTTAGGAAACAACTAACCGCGACATTAGAATCTTTTACAGCTTCAAGGCCATATGTCACGGTAGCTCAGTAGGTTAGAGCGCGGGACTCATAAGCCCGAGGTCGCCGGTTCAATTCCGGCCCGTGACACCATACAGATTTTCATTCAGAAGATATTCACATGGAAAATCTCTCAGATCAGGAACGGCAAAGCATCATCGTCAAAATGAACTTTCCTGCCCCTCCGATGTCGAAGTCGGAAATGGATAAGATACTAAAGGGTGAAGCGAACACGGATATCGAGAAGCATTGGGTTACTTGGTTCGAGCACTTTTTTGGCCTACCTCAATCCTCACTTACCAAAAATCTTCTTGGTCGATTTCGCAAGGTTAACACTAAGAAAACATTTATGAATGTCGTGCCTGCGATACAAAAGCTACTGAAACCTCTTGAGGACTCATGCAGAGCATATTGTTTTGGGCTCTTCAGTGCTTCCATTGCTCTTTCGGGAGTTGTGGCAGAGAGTCTTCAAATTCTTCTTTGGCAAATGCACGCCGTGAGGATCAAGGAAAAGGAAATCACAGAGGAGCAGGAAAAGGCGTTACTCGGTCGTCGATTTGAGCGATTGGATCAATCGCGTCGCATTGAAGTATTAGAAACCTTTGGATGGATAAATGAGGGGCAAAAAAAGCGCTTTTGCCACATTCGCGATGCACGAAATCGCTATCTCCATTCTTGGGAAGAGGACTTTTCTCGGGAGGAACAAGAAGCACTTTTGTGCTACCAATATGCCTTTTCCCTTTTTAAGGAGATCACCGGAGTTGCATTGCATGACGCAGGTTCTATCAAAGCAAATCCGCTTTTAGTGAATTGGATGCAAAAATATCTCAAGAATCACAAGATATGATGTTTTAGAATCTGTGTGACCACTCCTCAAATCAACGCAAACAGACTCAATGCCATAAACAACAGGCCAATATCGCGGACGGCAATATCGTTCCAGCCGGTTTGTGTGAGAATGGCGACCAGGTGCAGGGCAATCAGAACCGTGCCGGTTTGGCGGATAATCCGGACGGGAATGAGGAGCATGAGCGCAAAGAGGATTTCCGTGATGCCAATTAGAATCAGCCACCCATTACGGCTAAAGGTCAGGAGACCTTCCATCCAGAGGGGAATCCAGCCGATCCAGTAATCTGGATTAACCAACTTATCGATACCGAAGTATCCGAACACGAATGCGAGACCGATTGTCAGAAGCAGATTTGGCAATCCTTTTCGTTGCATAGGTCTTCAGCCTAGCTTAGGCTTGCGCCATTCGCATTTCTTTTCCGTTGTTTCTTCTATGAAATCCCGCTCTGCATCCATCTTGGCACTCTCTGCACTCCTTCTAGCAGCATGTAATGCACAAACATCCATTGATGACTCTGCCATGAGTGAGTCGTCTTCGAGTGAAGGAATGACAATGAGTGCACCGTATCTTGAGGATGACTCGACATCTTCCGACTCGGTTGAGTTGAATATCAATTCATCCGCAGACGCAGCAAGTAGTCAGCAAGCGATGAATGATCAGGCTCGAGTAGTCACGATCAATGTGACCGACTGGGAATTCAGCCCATCGATGATTGCCGTAAAGAAGGGGGAGAAGGTCCAACTGAAACTTGTGGGTGGCACCGGTATCCACAGCTTTGCTGTTCCGGGACTCGGCATGAACGTCCGTGTTGAACCCGGTCAGACAGTGGTGGTCGACCTCCCAACCGATGCAGTTGGAACGTTTGATGCGTCCTGCCGCATTCCCTGTGGCCCTGGTCACAAAGAGATGAAGGCGACGATCGTCATTTCCTAAGAAATTCCGCTCAGTAGAGCTAACAATTTAGCAATTTAACACTTCTAATACGTAGGATTGTTCGATTGCTAAATTGTTAAATTGTTAAATTGTTCCCCATATAAAGGTATACTTTCCCTATGAAGCGCTTTCTCCCCGTCATTATCGCAGCCATCGCCATTGGTGGATCCATCGTGTACGGCATGACGCGGGACTATCAGAATCCCGATCCCAATCACACGCATGCGGACTTTGCGATATGGGTAAATGGCGTGCAGCTCGACTTTACCGATCAGCTCTACATGAGTGAGGCGTATGACCCGAATAACGGCCAAGAGATCCGCGTTGATCCAATGCGGAAGTATCTGCATTTGCATGACAACATCGGAACCGTGGTTCATCGGCACAAACCGGGTCTGACGCTCGGGGAGTTTATGGCATCGATCGGCAACCCCATGGACGGTCAATGCATCACAGTGGATGAGTCACAGTACGCATCATTAGATGCAGGATGGAAAGAATCATTCGATGTGCAGCCGGCGCTCTGCGATAACGGAAAGTTTCGTTGGACGATGGTGGTGAACGAGCAGCAGGTTCCGTTTGATCCGACCTATGTGTTCACCGATGAGGATCAGGTTCTGTTAAGCTACGGTGCCAGCGATACAGCTTGGCAGGAACAGTGGGATAGTATGACCAACGAAGCTTGTCTCTTCAGCAAAACTTGCCCATGGCGCGGGGTACCGCCAGCCGAAAACTGCATTGCAGATCCTGCAGTGCCGTGTGTTGCTCCCG
>CAZUVN010000008.1:0-24013 GCA_964623835.1 uncultured Candidatus Peribacteria bacterium | reverse complement strand
ACTGCCTTCTTGATCTTGTCTTCGTCACCAGCAGAAAGGATGAACGAAATACCGCCGATGATGATGAATACCAAACAGAGAATGGACGCTGCAATGAGTGCAAGCGCAATGAACGTGGCAACGATATCGATGATACTGCCTTGTTCGAGAAGATCTCGCAGCATAAGAAAGAGGTGGAGAGGAAAAGAAAACGGACCTAAATACCGGGTTCAAGAATTTTCAGGTTGATACGCTGGTTCACATTGCCGCCAACAATACGCAGTAATGTGCGCAACGCTTTGACTGTTTGGCCGCCTTTGCCGATCAACTTACCCATGTCTTTATCACCGACCTTGACGGTGAGGAGGATACCGAGTTCGTCGGTTTTTCCTTCAATCGACAATGCGTCCTTGTCCTCAACCATGGAGGAAAGAACGAAGTGAAGAAATGCTAGACCGGGGACGTCGTTGGTAGAAGCGGGGTCAGTCATGTGCGGAAATAATACGCGACGAAAAGGGCATTGTCATCATCAACCAGATGGCGATATTAGGCTGCCGGTGTCTCGGGTGCTGCTTCTGCAGCTGGCTCAGCGGCGACAGGTGTTTCCACAGGTGCCTCGGCAGCAGGTGCTTCTGGTGCAGCGTCCGCCACAGGAGCGGCGGCTGGAGCTGGTGCAGCAGCCGGCTCTTCGGCTGGTGCATTCTTGGAACGGCGCTTTGTGTACTTCTGAACGAACTTATCCATGTCCTTCAGTCCGTTTTTCTTGAACAAACGAGCAGCTGTGTCGCTGGGGATTGCACCCTGCTTAACCCAGTGCTCCACACGCTCTGCTTCAACGGTAAAGACCGGCTCCTTGCGGGCTGGCAAATAGTGTCCGATGATCTCATGGAAATGACCTTTGGCAGCACGTGCCTTCTCTGCAACGACGATACGGTACGTTGCGAGGTTCTTTCGGCCGGTGCGCTGGAGACGAATTACTAGCATGCGGGGCGGCAGTCTAGGGAAGGAATAGACCCTATGCAAGCATTTTTCGCATTCCGACTATTCCCGAACGGTCCGAACGGAAGAAATGCGAATAAACGGCTCATTTTTGGCCAAATCGGCAATCAGATCCGCTGAAGCCGTCTGACACTCCTGTTGAGCGATTGCATGAGCACAGGCGATAACCAGCGTCCCATCCTGAAGTGAGCGGACGCGAACGAACGGGGCAATTGTCGGCATACGGTCGTTAATCCATTGCTCACATCGATGAACAACCAAGGCGCTTCCTGCATGGGAAGCCAATCCGCGCCGGTTCAACACTGCCGTCAGAAGAGATGAGACCTTATCCATCGGTTCCATTCTGGTCCTCTTGCTGAATACCGCAAGATGTCTGCAGCATAGACTGCAACGTCCGTCTATTGCTTTGGGAAGAAACAGTTTTCAGACTGTGTGTGCTTTTTCCGCTTCTTTATTTTATGAAACACCGTTTTTCTTCACTCCTTGTCGCAGGAGGGTTCATTGCGGGCTCTGTCTTTGGCTCTGCAGCGGGCGCGCTGGGTGCGACAGTTCTCGGTTCATCGTATTTCACCGATGTCCCTTCCGGCTCGTATTACGATAAGGCTGTTGGCGAAATGTATTCGGACGGCGTCATTAAAGGAAACCCGGACGGTACATTCCGACCCGGTGATTTTGTCACACGCGCGGATGTTGCCGTGATGTTCCAGCGTTTCAAAGATTCGCTCGATGGAACCACAGTAACACGATCAAGCTCATCGCGCAGTTCGGCATCAAGCACGTCGAATACATCGTCGTCATCATCGTCTTCCTCTTATTCCTACAACCCGAAGGGAACCATTCGGTTCACAACAAATGCCTTCTCTGCAAACGAAACGATTGGCAACTATACGATAACGGTCGTTCGAACGGGAGGAGGGGACGGATCGACGACGGTCGACTACGCCGTCACAGCTGGATCGGCAACGGCAGGATCCGACTTTGAAGTCGTCAGCGGAACGCTGAGCTTTGCCAACAAAGAGACAAGCAAAACATTTACGGTAAAAGTTCTTGATGACTCAACATCTGAGGGAAGCGAGACGGCAACCATCACGCTGAGCAATCCTACAAACGGTGTCAGCTTGGGAAGTCCGTCGACGGCGACACTGACGATTCTCGATAATGAATCGTCATCGGGCACCAGCTCATCGGCCTCATCTGGCGGGGGAGTCGCCAGCAGTTCATCGTCTAACCCCAATGGCACATTCTCGTTCGGTGCCACGGTCTACGGCGTTCGTGAGAACGTCGGCACTGCGACCATCACCGTCAACCGCGCAGCGGGAACAACCGGCACGGTCGGCGTGAACTACGCCACTGCCAACGGCTCTGCAACAGCGGGCAGCGACTATTCCGCAACAAGTGGAACGCTGACATTCAGTCCCGGCGAAACAAGCAAGACGTTTACCGTGGGCATTGTCGATGACACAAGCGTCGACGGCGCAAAGAGCTTCAACATTTCGTTGAGCGGCCAGACCGGGGGCGCAAATATCGGCAATGGAAGTACCACTGTAACGATCTACGACAACGAAGATTCTGCTGTCTTCGGCAGCGGATCGTTCAAGCTTGCGAAGGCTGCTTACACCGTTCTGGAGAGCGATAAAAAAGTGGACATCACCATTCAGCGCACAGGAGGTACACAGGGAACCGTGAGTGTCGAATACCGCACGACGAACAACACAGCTGTAAGCGGCGGAGACTTCACCCACACAACTGGCATTTTGACATTCCTGAATGGCGAAGCATCGAAGATCATTTCCATTCCCATCGTCGACGACTCGTCGTCAGAGGGAGAAGACACGTTTAACTTCGATCTCTTCAATCCTTCATCTTCGACAACACTGCTGACACCGATGTCGGCGGTCATCACGATCGTGGACTAATCGCACACTCATGATGCGTGCAAAGAGGGCCTCACACCGAGGCTCTTTTTGTTTGAATGGCATCGGTCAGAATCTTTTCGGTTGCTCTTGCGGCGACTTCCCACGTTCCCACCACGACCGGTGTGCGATCTGCAGGAGGGTGTCGAAATGCATCTGTGAAGGCGTCGATAGTCGGCTCAACTAAGAGGCCGTGATCTTTGACGACCTCGGGAATAGCGGAGCGATTGGAAGCGATCACCGGACAGCCGCATGACAGCGCTTCGGCGACCGGCAAGCAAAACCCTTCATACAATGAGGCAGTGACACATGCGACTGCACCGGAATACAAAGCGGGAAGATCTGTATCGGAGATATCACGGAGCTGCCGAACGGAAGAGGGGAGTGGCTTCAATTTCTCAAACTCCGGGCCTGCGGATACAAGCACGAGATCCGTTTCGGGGATGTCCGCATTCACGAATGCGTCGATGAGAGTGCGGACGTTTTTATGCTGCTTTGCATTGCCGACATACAGGAAATATCGACGTGATAACCGATGCTGTACACGGACACGATCAATATCCGTTTTTGATGACGGCGCATACGACGAGTCAACACCTTCCGACACCACCGTTATTTTCTTGCTGATGATCTTCCCGTACACCTCATCGATTTCGGACGCGGTAAAAGAGCTGACTGCCACAATGGCCTGCGCACGCTTCACGGCACGCGCAATTTGCATGCGATATGCAAGCTGCTTAAGAAACGAGGCATTGTTCGGGAAGCGATGCAGAATCAAATCGTGAATGGTCACCACAAACGGGACCGGGCAAAAGAACGGCACGTTGAAGTGAGGCGAGAAGAGAAGATCGCACGCACTTTCTCTTATAATCCGAGGAAGGATGATTTGTTCGCCGAGAGAGTAATGGGAAATGTCCGCTTCGATACACTTTGCCCCCTGGGGAATCCAGCTCTCGGTTGTTGAGCGGACAATCAACACATACTCGATGCCACCGTTGGTATCGACCATCGCTCGAACGAGCTCACGCGTATAGCGTCCGAGCCCGACGTTGAGACCGGCAAACCTGCAGTCTATCGCGATACGCGGCATGCAGGCATGATAGCAGTATGACCATTGGTGAAACACTCGCAAAAACAGGAATCAACAGGACTGATGCGGAAATACTGCTGGCTAAAGTTCTGGAAAAGGACAGAACGTGGCTGCTTGCACACGAAGACGCAGCGTTAAAGCCCAATCAGAAGTCGGCATTTCAGACAATGATCGAGAGACGAAGAACAGGCGAGCCCATTGCGTACATTGTCGGACAGAAAGATTTTTTCGGACGAGCGTTCGCAGTCAATTCGTCGACGCTCATTCCACGGCCGGCAACTGAGTTGCTCGTTGAACAGGCATTGCGCGTCCTGCACGGCGAACAAGTGGAGCGTGTGCGGGAAATCGACACGCAGATAGTTGCATGGAAGGAATTATGGGGAGCGATCGATGATGTCCGGCTTGTGGTGGATATTGGAACAGGTAGCGGGTGTATCGCGGTGACACTTGCATGCGAGCTCCAAAACATTCGCGTCATTGCGACAGATATCTCGGACGACGCTTTGAAAGTCGCACAAACAAACGCAAAAAACCATGGCGCAAAAGATCGCATCAAGTTTATGAGAGGAGATTCGTTGGAACCGCTTGCAGAGATTCACGAACCATTTTTCATGGTCAGTAATCCGCCGTACATTCCGGTAGGACTGAAGCTCGATCACGAAGTCTCAGCATTTGAACCATCATCCGCATTGTTTGCGGGAAAGGACGGCGCGGATGTAATCCGATCAATAACGGAGCAGTGTAAAAAACATCCGTCCTGCAGAGGATTCGTCATTGAGTGCAGGGAGGAACAGGTTATTGACTTGAATACACCAGAATAGTAAAAAACATTCGATGAATACCCCCGTATCGTGCTCGGTGTTTGAATTAGCATCACCGTCAGAGCCTGCGAAGCATGCAAAAAGATACGAGGATCTGGATTCATCCAATCGTGTTTTTTTAAAAATCCTTGGGCAATGTGCTCATGCAGAGCGTCTTCGTTTAGATTTTCGGGTTCATCCATTTCCCTATCTACGATTAAAACAGCCTGAGAAACTTAATAATGTTGAATTTGATGCCGACATCGCTGTATGCATGTACCCAGAACTTGCGCAAGTCGGTCCCGAGCTTGCTCACATTCTCATTGACCGTAAAAAATCATTTCGTCATGTATTTCTTGTAACTCGATCTGATCACCCTGAAAATAGCAACGAGATAAAATCTGCAATCAATACTATTCCCAGAGCTTCGATTCGCCACAGTTCGATGATTTACGAGCCAATTCCTTTAAGTGTCTCCGAGGGTGAAGATATATACAAGGCCGATGAGGCGAATGTCATGAGCTATTGGCATATTCAAGAAATACGAAAAGAAGATGCTCGTCGTCGGATTCAGACAATACTTCTACTAGTTTAAATCCTTTCACCCCATCGCAGCTTTGTCCGCAACGCGTGGAAGAATCGTTCGTGGTGACGACGGAGAAATCGGATTGGTTCGGAATCCAAGACGGCAATGACACGGTCATCGTTCTGCAATTCAAAGTACACCTGACCGTCGAGCGTCAGACTTGGCTGCGTATTGCCGAAGGGACTGTCAGGTTTGATGACATCAATATTCACAGTGCGATCACCGGGAATCACGACGGGTTTTTGTGTCAGGCTATGCGGGTTGATGGGAGTAAGAATGAGCGCAGGAATGGAGGGATGAACAACAGGTCCTCCGGCTGCAAGCGAGTACGCAGTGGACCCCGTCGGCGTTGCGACAATCAATCCGTCTGCATGAAACGTTGCAAGTGGCTCGCCGGAAATATCCGTACGCAAATCAAGAAGTCGTGCGATGGTACCCTGTGAAATTGCCGCTTCATTGAGAGCCGTTCCGGAAAAAACCTCTGTCATGGAGCGTATGACCCGGACATCAAGTACTCGTCGTTCTTCCAGAAATCCTTCGCCGGACAATAAGTGAGGAATAACCGTTGCCGCTTCATTCACCGATACTTCCGCCAAAAAACCGAGAACTCCGCGATTGATGCCAAGCACCGGTGCGCGTTGCTGCAAAAACTCGCGGACTGCACGCAGAATTGTCCCGTCTCCCCCTATCACCAGCAACAAATCAATCTGCGTTTCAGGAGTTAAATGCTCGAGCGTCCGCGCACATGCGACGTCCGACAATGCAGACGCGTCGATAAACATATCGGCACCGGATGCTCGCAGAATATCGAGCACCTGCTGCACCGCCTCATCTTTGGAGGTCAAATTCGGTTTTACCGTAAGGCCGATGCGCTTGTACACCGTCATACCTCCAGTGTCCGTCCGATCAATTCCCCGTGTCAATGCGGGAAATAGCCGATTCGAAGAGCATTACCGTTCGTTGCCAACTGAAGTCTTTCGCACGTTTCAGCCCTTTATCCGCATATGATCGACGGAGGTCGCTATCGGTTAAAAGATGTTGAAGCCCCGCAGCTATCGATGAAACATCAAGAGGATCGACAACCAGCGCAGCATCCTGCGCAAGCTCCTTGAGACTTCCTTTATCGGACGTCAGTACAGGTATTCCTGCACAAAATGCTTCCAAGATCGGCAAACCAAACCCCTCATACAGTGAGGGGAGCGCGAAGACGATCGCATCGTGCAACAAAGCATCTCGTTGTTCATCAGGTACATACTTTTTCCACGTCACATGGGGAACGCGCGATGCGGCTTCGATAATTTCTTGATCATCCCATCCGCGCCCACCAACAAGAACAAGCGGATGTTTGGAACGCAATTGCTCCGGCAGCATTGTGTGGGCGTGTATAAGACACAGCTGATTTTTACGAGGACACAGCGTGCCTATACACAAAACGGATCCGCTGCCGTTTGACGGTTCGGAAGAAATCGGAATCGAAGACCCTGCAAAAATCGGTACAATGCGCGATCGGTCTACTCGAGGAAATGTCAGACTAAGATCATCAGCCGTCGCTTCACTCACCGTGCAAATGATCGCCGCATACTTGAAAGCGAGAGGTCCGGTTATGCGCTCAATTATCGATGAGCGTTTGTCATGTCGTTCCGCTCTGAACGCAATCAAATCATGCACGACGGTAATAACGCGCTTTTTTCGTCTGATGATGCACGGAACGATATAACTGACCGTACTGACATAGGCATCGATCATTTGATCGCGAAGAACATCATGCGCTACCGCAAGATGCCACATCAATCCGCGCTTATTGATCACTCGAACATCCGCATGCACCGCAGCTGCCGCCAGATCGGACGGAAGAGGCACATCGGCGTAGAGCACGACGTTGGTCGTTGATTGCAGAAGTTGCAAGACAAAGCCATGTGTCCACCGCCCTTTTCCCGCAGGCTTCTCTCTACATGCTTCGCGTATGTCGATACCGAGTTTCATGAACATAGTGTAGCTGCCGATCCAGGCTCGTACACTGTCCATTCAAGCTTTATACGAACCGTGGTATCATCATGCATATGGCTTTCCGTGTTCAGCGGCTGTTTTCATCGCTCGATCTTGAAGAACGCATTTTAACGAGCGCATCATTCATTGCGTTTGTCGGAGTATTTTTCCCGTGGATTTCCGGTGAGTGGCTGAGCGACGACCCCGTATCGCATTCAGGTTTCGAATTTTTTACCGCATACCTGGGAACACTCGTTGCATTGATGCATCTTGGTATCGTGATTCTGACAGTCGTTCCTGCTGCAGGAGGCCCCGTGATGATGAAGCGCAAGGTTCGAGAAATTCTACGACTGGTTCTTGCGGGGCAGGCGGCATTTCTTACATTGAGCGCGCTGACGGTCTTGGTGAATGTGACATACGATTACACACGCATGGACATTCGGTTCGGTATTTACATCACACTTGCTGGAAGTATTTTGAGTACCTTCTACGCGTTTTGGAAGATGCGGGAGTATCTGCAAAATGCACCCTATGAATCATTCCACCATCCTGAAGAACCGATTCTGAACGAGGAACGGCGCGAGCACATTTCCCCTCCGCCTCCTCCACCCCCTCCGCCACCACTTTCACCGGAGGAACACAGAATACGACCTTAAAATTGTTAAACTGTTAAATTACTGATGAAATGTTTAACAATTTCGCAATTTAACAATATCTGCCTACGTGAGGTATAGTGCTGGACATGTCCGATGAACCAGTGGCAACGCCGGCCCCTATAACTTATAAAGACGACGACCTCGTCTATGTCGACGTTGAAGCGAAGGCAGTTGTCGGCTTGGTCGAGTGGTTGCCCAGCGGCAAGCCAAAAGCTATGCCCATCAAAGATGCGAAACCCGAAGCAGTCGATGATGACGAAGACACGAAGGGGAAAGGACGTGCTCGTCCACGACGCATTCGCTATTACCCATGGGGAACCTATCGCTCCATGAAGCGTGTCTACAAACTGGAAGGAAAACCTCCACGTGAGGAATCGAATAAAACACTCGACGATGTCATCGAGAAAGCACTGAAGGAACCGTTCTGGGATTAACCGGCGATTCCGACAACCAGTCCGAGGAACGACATAAAGAGTCCGACGATCCACAAACGCATCGTCACTTTGCTTTCGCCCCAGTTAAGCGCTTCAAAGTGATGATGAATCGGCGCTGCTAAAAATACTTTTTTGCCGCCACGCAGCTTCTTGCTGCCCAACTGAATGATGACGGAGAGCATTTCCATGACAAACACGAAGCCGATCAAAGGGAGCACCAGCGGCTCTTCAATCATCATGGCCATAACCGCGAGCGTACCGCCCAATGCCAACGATCCCGTATCACCCATGAAGAACAACGCCGGTGGAACGTTATGCCACAGAAACGCCGCGATCGCACCGACACAGACCGCGCTGAAACCGGCAAGAATCATCAGGCCTTCGGTGTAAGCGAGAATGCCGAACGCCGCAAAAGCGATTGCCAGCAGCCCGCCGGCAAGTCCGTCCAATCCGTCCGTGACATTCACCGCATTGGACGTGCCGACAAGAATCAAAATAAAGATGGGGATATACCATGCTCCAACTTCCAGATCGCCAAGATAGGGGATATGTACCGAGTCGTATCCGAGGCGGTAGTAGAACCACAGTCCGCCCAAAAACGCGATGGCGCACAAGAAAAGAAGTTTCGGCAACGCGTTCATGCCTCGTTTTCCGCCGATCCCTTTAATATTCAAGTAATCGTCTATTGCACCGAGGATGCCGAGCATGACTAGCGTGAAGAGCGGCAGATACACCTGACCACGTTGCAGCAATGAATGCTCGACGACACCAAAGTACGCGAGTAAGCGGGATGCAAGAACAGTCAGAACAATCGAACTCCAGATGAGGATGCCGCCCATAGTCGGCGTGCCGTGTTTACTCTTGTGGAACATTTTAAAAATAGTCGGCTCACGTCCGTCCAGTGTTTCCACGCGAAGCTGCTTTCCGACTTTATTGCGATGCAAAAAAGAGACAAACCACGGTGTCAGCGCAAGCGTGAACGCAAACGCGAAGAGCGCGTACCCGAGAATACCCAGAAGCGATAGCTCCGGCCGAACCGGAAGTTGCAGCAATTCGTTCATGAATGTAGCCCTATTCTACATCCGAGCTGTGCTGTTTGTCGATGTCATAGAATCGCATCTGCTCCTTCTTAAAGAGCAGTTCCACGCGGCCCGTCGGACCATTGCGATGCTTGCGGATGAACACGTCACAAATGCCCTGACGATCACTATCCTCATTGTAGTAATCATCGCGATACAACATCAGCACGACGTCCGCATCCTGCTCGATGGATCCTGATTCACGCAAATCCGCGAGCTGCGGCTGCTTGTCCGGCCGTCCTTCCACTGCGCGGGACAACTGTGAGAGGGCGATGATTGGCACGTGCAACTCGCGCGCGACCTGTTTGATGGTGCGGGAAATTTCGGAAATTTCCTGGACTCGGTTTCCCGCGTAGCTGTTGTTACCGGTACTCATCAGCTGCAAGTAGTCGATCACGAGCAAATCAAGCCCGTGTTCCATTTGTAAGCGACGTGCTTTTGTGCGGAACTCCGCCATCGATGATGCTGAGGAATCGTCGATGAAGATGCTGGCTTTGGACAGATCATCCATCACCGGTCCCATGTTCTGGAAGTCATGATCATCAAGTTTGCCGCGCTGCAGCTTCCAAGAGTCTACGCCGAGCATCGACGCAAACAGACGATCGACCAACTGCTCCTTGCTCATTTCGAGCGAGAAGATACCGACCGTTTTATGACCTTTCACTGCTGCATTGACTGCAATATTCATCGCCAAGCTGGTCTTTCCCATCGATGGACGAGCGGCAAGAATAATCAAATCGCTCGGCTGCATGCCGGACAACTTGTAATCTAATCCTGCAAAACCGGTCGGAACACCCTTTGTCGATTCTTCACCGGCCGCATGGATCTCGGCGAATTTCTCGTAGCGTTCATCGAGAATATCGCGCAGGTGCACGAATTTTTCTTTCAAAAATGCATTGGTGATCTGGAATACCGTTTTTTCTACTTCATCAAGAAGCTCGGGAATTGCCCTGCCTTCTTCATATCCCAGTCCTGTAATCAATCGGCCGGCATCGATGATATTGCGATGCACAGCCTTTGCCTTCACGATTTGGCCATACTGGTACACGTGCGACGATGTTGGAACCGAAGACGCGAGATCGGCAAGGTATGCCGATCCTCCCGCATCCTGCACCGCTTTATTATCCGCCAACTTGGTAGAGACCGTCACGAAGTCAATTGGCACATGATTCGTGTACAAGCCGAACATCGTCTCAAAAATCTGACGGTGAACGGGGTCATAAAAATCGGATGCCTTCAAGAAATCCGACACTTTCAGAATCGCATCGGGATCAAGAAGCAGTGCTCCTAAGACTGTTCGCTCCGCCTCCGGAGAATGAGGAGGCGAGTCGAACATTTTTACCCCGGTTGATGAAGTAGATGCGACTGGCAAGGGACAACCATTGTAACCTTCTTCGGCGTTGCGGCAATGAAAAACCCCCGTACCATCTCATCAGATCCGAGGGTTTCTCCAATGGTGTAATCGGTTCAATCGATAACTAAGTATGATCAATCAGCCACCTCCTTGTTCGCAAACGCGCGGATCTCTTTTTCGAGGGCGGCAGCCAGTGTCGGATGTTCGACCAAATGCGCCTTCGCTTGCTCGCGACCTTGTCCAATAGTGTCTTCCTTGTACCGGAAGTACGCGCCGGATTTCTCGATGAGGCCGTATTTCACACCAAGATCGAGGATGTCTCCTTCTTTGCTGATGCCTTTGGCGTAGAGAATATCGAATTCAGCTTGGCGGAATGGTGGAGCGACTTTGTTCTTCACGACTTTGACCCGAGTGCGGTTTCCGATGACTTCTTGCCCATCTTCTCCGCCCGTTTTCTCAAGAATCTTGTCGATGCGACGGACGTCGAGGCGGAGGGAGCAGTAGAACTTCAGCGCGTTGCCACCGGCGGTCGTTTCGGGGTTGCCGAACATCACGCCGATTTTCATACGCAGCTGGTTGATGAAGATCACCGAGCAATTGGTCTTGCTGACAATCGCCGTTAACTTGCGCAGAGCCTGGCTCATAAGACGTGCCTGCAAGCCCATGTGGCTGTCACCCATCGTGCCCTCAATTTCTGCACGGGGAGTGAGTGCGGCAACGGAGTCGATGACAATAAGATCGATTCCTCCGGAGCGGACGAGTGCTTCGGTAATTTCCAGTGCCTGTTCACCGTCATCCGGCTGGGAGACGAGAAGGTTATCGATATCGACGCCGATTTTCTTTGCGTACCCCAGGTCGAGCGCATGTTCTGCGTCGATGAACGCCGCACGACCACCCTTGCGCTGTATTTCTGCAATGGCATGGAGCGAGATGGTCGTCTTTCCAGAGGATTCCGGTCCGTAAATCTCGATGATGCGTCCGAGCGGGATACCGCCGCCGAGTGCAAGGTCGAGGGAGAGCGAGCCGGACGAGAAGCGAGGGATATCGTGATTCACCCCTTCGCCCATCTGCATGATTGCGCCATCGCCGTACTGCTTTTTGATCTGCGCGAGAGCATTCTGAATAGCGGCGAGCTTTGCGGAATCACCAGTTGGCTTTTTTGATGCTGTGTCCTGTGTTGTCTTACCGGATGAAGTAGTCATGGAAGCGGAGCGGGAAGTAGTGGTCTTCATGGTACGGATGAGTGAAGAAAAAAAGAAGAAAAAGGTGCATCCGACTGGTATACGAATGTACACCTACTATGAGGAACGTGAATCCGGCAGTCAAACAGTTGGACTTGCGAGAAATGAAAAGATAGTACGGTGTATATTCGTACACCTCCGCTTTAGCGCTTTAGTGCCCTGCAGCGCCCGATATTGGTAGCCGTATCCGTTACTTCGCAGAACTGGCCGGACGGACAGAGGATACCCGCAGGACCGCCGCAGGGGGCACCCATCGCCGACGATACTGCGCCAGTTGTCGTTGATGACATCACAGAGCGCGCGGATGACATCGCATGGAATCGTACCGAACGCAGTATGCGCAGGAACAAATCGCCGCGTGCAGAAGCAGATTCATGGTACTCAAATGTCAGAATTTGCGTTCCGCGACGCAAGAATAGCGTCTGCATGCCCGACCCCGTCACAATGACACCGGGATATCCCGCCACTTGCTGCGCGTTGCCGGATGGTAATGCAGGCTGCAGCGACGGATGAATACTGAGAATCACTTCCGAACCGGTCTGACTGAAGCGAACACCATCGGGAAAGAATGCAGGATTCCAATCGGGAGGCGTATCAATGAAAAAGCCGAACGCCGGCACGGTCCACGCCCGCAGCGGAATCTCGATGAGCGTCACACCGCTGGCAACCAGCACGGCAGGGGAGTCGGGATCGATATTCGGCTCCAGATGACCGGTCACAACTGCCTCCACATCCTCAAAGTGTCGCAGATTGACGGTACTGCTTTCGACCATATAGGTACTGTGGCCGTTCTGCATCAGCGCATGTGTCCCGCGACGGGAGACGGAAATAGGCAATGGAACAAGGATACCGGTCATTGTCTGAGGCCCCTGGGGCAGCACCTCTTCTTGTGGCTTCTGGCAAGATGTCAGCATAAGCACCGCCACAAGACTCAGCATTGAGGCAGTCGCGGCGATACGAGGGGACAAATACGATGAGCGAACAGTGTCAGACATGGAGATGACAGCGAAATGAATACAAATCGACCCCACAATTGCTGCAGGGTCGAATAATACTCTTTGGAGGAATAAGCACCAATTACTTCTTCGACTGATCGAACGAGTAAACGGCGCGACCAACACGGACGAAGTAGGGCATCTTCTGAAGGTTAAGGGAGATCGTCCCAACCTTGACGGTGCGCTGCTTGGCAACCTCGTTGATGATCTCTTTCTTGGAGAGTGGACCCTTTTCCTTAAGGATCGCCTCAATCACATCAGCAACCGTGCCAGGCTCAAAGCCCCACTCGCGCAGAGCGTAGAGACCGCGGCCAACGAGCACGAACTGCGGGTAGCGGATGAGCTCGTTGTGGACAGCCTGAACCGTCACGTTCTTGTGGTCGAAGTGTGCTTCGCGGATGCGGTTAGCGATATCCATGAAGTGCAACGGCTGGCCGGTCTTGCGGAGGATGATTTCGACTTTGTCGCGGATGGAGCGGGGGCGAACGAAGCGCCACTCGGTCAGACCCCAACCGTCATCGATTTCGCGCAAACGCTCGTCGATGGTCATGCAGCTGGAGATCAATTCACGGCTTGGGATACGGTCCTTGAAGAGGTTCAACGCCTGTACGGAGGAAATCAGCTCCTCTTTCTTCATACAGGAGCGGCGCTTCTTGAGAATCTTCACCATGTTCTCGACAATTAGGGAAATGTCTTCCATGGCAAGGGACTCCAGCCGCCAGAAGGGCACAAATGTGCCGGTGTTGGACGTCGAGTTGAGTTCAGTATCGATAGAGAACGAGAGGCGAAGAACCGCTCCGTCGAGATCGGTTGCATTGGGCATGCGCTTCAAAACCTGCGAAATCAGGTCGTCCTCACGCATCACACCACCGTTTGCACGGAGAACACTCTTCGCCAGATCGTTGACATCGTTCAACTTCGTGGTGCGAACCGTGCGGCGCAGTTTGGAGAGGGCGATACCCTCAATTTGACGAATACGCTCACGTGTGACCTTAAAATGCTTACCGATCTTTTCGAGGGTCTGCTTAGGATGACCCTGAAGAGCGAAGCGGCGACGGATCACCGTTGCCTCTTTGTCGGTCAGAACCAAAAAGAGATCGTCGAGCAAGGACTGAAGATTCACCGTCAATTTACTATTGGCGGCGTTCTGCTGAGGGGTGAGGGTGGAGGAGGCGTCAGCCATGGTGGGGGTGGACAGGAGAGGAGAGAACATCCCTCGTTCTACCAGAATATTGACAGATACAAAAGTTCTTCCATCGATTCGTCTGGACTGTTTTCCACAGTTCGGTTGTATAAATACCATTTGAATCGTGAAAGAGCGGCTTACTAATTTAGCGCATTTTGAGCATTTGTCAAATTATGTCAAAATGCAATTTGATAGCACATAAGCTGCTTAAAACGAGTTCTCACTTTTTTATCGCTGCCGATCGAGGAATAATTGGAGCAATTGGCATGCCGCACGGGCATCTCCGTCCGTTTCGCCATGTTTTTGTGTCGTGTAGCGCTCATCGAGGTACTCGACCTCCATGGTCGCCTGTTCCAACCGGTCACCGATTAAATGGACAAAGGCGGACTGCAGTCCCTCTTCCCCCGAAGGAAGAAGGGGGAGTCCGATCACAACCAAATCGATTTCTCGTTCATCACACATCTGAAGCAACTGTCCGACGAGGCTCTCTTCATCATTCGCCAGAATAGTATCGAGTGCGAGGGGGACGCCGATCGATTGGTCGACAAATGCGACTCCGGTCCGTTTCTTGCCGACATCGAGACCGAGAATGCGCATACGACGAGGATAGCAGGAATCAGCTTTCAGGAATCAGAAAATACAAAAAACGCCAAGTAGCACTGAAAGCTAACTCCTGACTCCTGAACGCTATTAAGTGGCGACCATGCGTGCCACTAGCGACTTGCGGCGTGCAGCGGTCTTCTTGTGGATGATTTGCTTCTTGGCAGCTGTGTCGATGGCCTTGTAGACCTCTGGCAACATCTTGACTGCATCGTCCTTTTTACCGGCCTTCGTCGCATCGCTGATCTTGCGGATCATCGTTTTCATGCGGGTTTTATAGGGCGTCAGACGGGTATTGCGGTCTTCACTCTGACGTGCGGCCTTGGCTGTGGACTTCGTCTTTGGCATAGGATTGAAAAAGTGCGCCTGCCGGCCATAGCCGGTCGAAGGCTGGGGGATAGTAGGGAAAGGGTTAAAAAGGGTCAAGGATAAATGGCAGAACCCGATTGACCCTACGATTCCGGTCTCTACAATGCCCGCATACTTCGATTCCACCCCCTCTAAATGTGCGGAATCTTCGGATATGTCGGCAAGCGATCGGATGCCGTTGAATTAGCTGTTGAAGGTCTCAAAAGCCTCGAATATCGCGGCTATGACTCGTGGGGTGTCGCCTGGAAAGAGCATGGAGCGCTGTCTGTCGAAAAGCGCATCGGAAAAATCAGCGGGGTAGACGGTAAAGAGTTGAGTGAGAACTGTTCACTCGCAATTGGTCATACACGCTGGGCTACGCACGGCGGCGTGACAGTAGAGAATGCCCATCCGCATTTAAACGAAGACAAGACGATCGCTGTGGTTCACAACGGCATCGTCGAGAACTATCAGGAACTGCGCGACGAGCTGAAGGCAAAGGGGCATGTGTTCCTCTCGCAAACCGACACCGAGGTGATTCCACACCTTATAGAAGAGTACTTAAAAGAAACCGACGACTTTGCGCACGCCGTCCGCTTGGCATGCAAAAGTTTCAAAGGTCGGTATGCCGTGCTCGCGGTACACACGACTAGCGACACCATTGTTGCCGCACGAACCGGATCACCATTGATCGTTGGAGTTGAACGCGACAACGGCCACTCGGGATTCTTCATCGCATCGGATACACCGGCATTCATGAAGGAGACGCGTCTCGTTCAATATCTGGATGACGGCGAAATAGTCGTCTGTGACGGTAAGAGCATCATCTTCTCGGACATTGAAACCGGCGCAGAGCGTATGAAGCGCGAGATCGAAATCACCTGGACCGCCGAACAGGCGGAGAAAGGGGACTTTGCGCACTACATGATGAAAGAGATTATGGATCAGAAGGAATCGGTTGCTCGCGCAGTGAACCAGAGTGAGGAGGAGATTGAAACGATCGCAAAGGCGATCAAGGCTGCCCGCGGAACGTTCTTGGTCGGATGCGGCACCGCACACAAAGCCTGCATGGCTGCGGAGTATTTCTTCTCGGTAGTGGCGGAACACCACGTCAACGTCACGCCTGCATCGGAGTTCAAGTTGTATCACCACTTCCTCCGCCCGGAGAGCCTGCTCATTGTCGTCTCGCAGAGCGGTGAAACAGCGGATGTCTTGGAAGCGATGAATGTTGCAAAGAGCAAAGGAGCAAAAGTGCTGTCCATTGTGAATGTGGCAGGATCAAGCATCGACCGTGCTGCGGATTACACACTGCTGATTAATGCGGGACCGGAACGCGCTGTTGCCGCAACCAAGTCACTCGTCGGACAAATGGCGGTACTCATGCTGGTCTCGTACGCATTGGCCGGAAAGCTCGATGAAGGAAAGAAGCTGCTGCTGGAAACGAGCGCGATGATCAACGATATGTTGAACCCGCGCTACGTCGAGCGCCTACGCAACCTTGCCGATCGTATTAAAGAGAAAGAAGATCTCTATATCATCGGAAAGAGCTGGAACTATCCGATGGCTCTGGAGAGCGCGATCAAAATTCAGGAAGTCAGCTACATCCACGCAGAAGGATTTGCCGGTGGAGAGTTGAAGCACGGCCCGATTGCGCTGATTGAAGAAGGAACACCGTGCATTGTGATTATGGGAAACGATGAAGTGACGCCGGATGTCCTCAGCAACGCAGTCCAGCTGAAAGCCCGCGGTGCATTGGTGATTGCGATTGCTCCGGAGAACAACGAGATCTTCGACGAGTGGATTAAGGTACCGGATGCCGGATCGGCCCAGCCGCTGGTCAACGTGATTCCGATTCAGGTTCTTGCCTATGAACTTGCGGTCATAAGAGGAAAGGATCCGGATATGCCACGAAACTTGGCGAAGAGTGTGACGGTGAAATAAAGCTTCTAAGCTACTCAGCTCCTAAGCTTCATAGCTTTTTATATGATGTGGATTGAGTTTTGCAATCATGACACTCAGCATCCGTTGCACCTCATCGAGTAATTTTTCTATATGTGCATATTCAAGATTTTTTGTCTTTCTCAGTCTTTTTGCAATCGCAATTTGCGTTTCTAATTCTGCGCTAGATGAAGATGCAATCCGAAGAAATTGAACAAAGTCTTTTTTTGATCCTCTACGTCGACCTTCTGCAATATTAGAAGGAATTGAAACGGAACATCGCCGCATTTGAGAAGTTAATCCATATACTTCTTCCTTTGGAAACTTTTCAGTGAGCTCATAGATAAGACACACGAGATCCATCGATTTTTGCCAGACAATTAAATCTTTATGGGTATGAATAACAGTAGACATATAAAAGGAGGAAATGACAGATTTATTATGTTTTGTTATATACGGTACAAAAAGATGGTGAGTATTATTCCAATAAATTGATGTGTAATTTTTGGCTTTGATTCAAGGAAAAATACGTTCTCTATATAAGTAGAACACCCTCCTTAGTAGCTGAGAAGCTTTGGAGCTAAGAAGCTATCTTTCGTCTGGCGGTAGCCCATAATAATCGTACAGGAACGTCGCAATCTCTTTAAAGAGGGGAGCGGATGTTGCTTCAGCGAAGATGCGCTGGGCGAATTTTGGACGGTCGACTTTCACGAGCAGAATAAATTTTGGATCGTCCGGTGGTGCGTAGCCCATAAAGGTGTTCACCGTCGATCCGGTTCCGGACTCATAGCGGCCACCAGGTCCTGCAATCTGAGACGTTCCGGTTTTACCGGCTAAGCGATGACCCGGAACTTTACCGGCTTTCGCAAATCCGTAGTCGGAAGAGTTGGCGAGCATCTGCGTAATGATGCGCGAACTCTCGGCCGTGAGCACTTGATCCACTACTTGCGACTCCGATTCCTCAATCGTTCCATCGGCATGAACAACATGATCAATGATCATCGGCTTCATCAGCTTGCCGCCGTTCGCGAGTGCGGAGAAAGCGGTAATTACTTGTAACGGCGTTGCAGAGAATCCTTGTCCGAACGCTGCAGTTGCAAGATCGGACGCAGCCCAGTCTTTCCAAGGTTTCACCTCTCCGCTTAATTCATCTTCCAGTTCGATACCGGTAAGACGCCCAAACCCGAAGCGAGTGATGACGCGCTCAAACAGTTTGCGTCCAAGTGTGCCGGACACATGCGTCATGCAGGTGTTGATGGACCATGCGAGACAATCGGTCATGCTGACTTTGCCGTAGTAACTGAGAAGAGCGTTTTTGATTTCGTACTCGTCGACTTTCACCGGGCCGATATCGTCGTAAATGTCATCGGGTTTAATTTCACCTTGATCGATCGCGATCGCCATGGTGATCGGCTTCATGACGGATCCCGGCTCGTAGATTTCCTGGATCGTGCGGTTCAGATACGCGCCGACACCGATGTTATTTTTGTATTTCAGCCACACTCCCTTGATATCGGTCGGGAACACCTCGTACCGAGCGTTTTCGCCCTGATACACGTAATAGCGCGAAAGGTCGCGTAGGTCGTACATCTTCTCAACCTCATTCAACTGCTCCTGCACTTTCTCGGAAAATGTCGCACGACCAGCGTCCGAGAATACAGCTGGCATGTAATCTTTTACGATGCGCGCGTTGTTGATCGGATTATAAATTTCCACCACCATTTTCTCTTCCTGTTCCGGAAGAAGATAGAGTGGCACTTTTTCGTACACTTCCGCGTAGTTGTTGCGATCGAACACCGGTGCATTCGCCATGGCAACAACGCGACCCGTCGCGGGATCCATAACGATTGCTTGAATGGCATCGGCCTTGTAATCGTTGACCGCGCGGTCAAGAATCCGCTCAATCTCTTTCTGCACGAACGGATCGATCGTCAGTACAACGGTGTCACCGTCTTTCGCATTCACGATCGTTTGATCGGAGGTGAGAATTTGACCACCTTGCAAATCGCTCACGGTGCTGATGAGACCCTCCTGTCCGCGCAGCTGCGAATCGAACGTGCGTTCGACACCGTACTGCGCTTCTTGGTTCGTGTTCAGAAATCCCACCGCAGCTGATGCAATAGAACCATCGGGATAGAAGCGCCAGTGTTCAGGCAGCAGCGCAATGCCGCGCAGAGGATCCTGGATACTTTCAACCTCTTTTCGTGTTGCGGCATTCTGCCGACGTACGTTGGTTTCTTTGAGGGAGTCAAGCTTCTTCTGTTTGATTACAAGCGAAAGATGTGGAGGCAGCTGACGCATCACCGGTACATAGCGCAGTGGTCGTGATCGCAACGAATAGGCGAGTTTAGATGCATCAAGACCGAGTGGGGGAGCGAGCTTGCGGGCAATGGCAGACAACTTGAGCTGGTTGATCTCCTCCGGATCGGCGAAGATCAGCTTCTGCTCTTCATTAATGGACACACCGGGAATGTCCATTTCTCGCACGGCGATAATTTCCTCTTTGGTCGCGCTGTATTTTACCGGGACAAAGGTAACGCGCTTCTGAGAAATTCGACGCTCAATGTCGCGCGCAAACAAGCGACGAACTTCCGTAATATCCGGCACGGAATCCTTACCGGTAACAGTCCGGCTCAAATCCTGTGGAATCGGCTCGAGCAAAGACCCCGACGATAACTGACTGAGCAGTGTGAGGGGATCATAGGCGGCCGCATACGGAGAGCCGATGAACCCGACCAGTTCGCGCGGGCAACGTCGGTCTCCGGTTGAGCAGATTTCATGGAACTCCGGCGTCACGAGTGCGTCCGCGAGTGTCTCGGCGATCATTGTCGGTTCATCGACAACGAGGGGGTCGACATACAGAAGATCGAGAGTGGTGTTGGTAGCGAGGATGCTTGTTTCGCCGGTCTTGCTGTTCAGCGCCAGAATTTCTCCGCGCTGAGCGGGAAGTTTGACACCACCGAAGTGCTGCGATTGCGCCATCGCGTAATAGTCGCTTCGATCGATAATCTGGAGCTCGGCCAAGCGGGACACGATCAGCAAAGCACAGATGATCATGAATCCGTACACAAAGACCATCCGCTGGGCCAGCGACCGCTTTTTTTGCGTTTCTGACTGCACGGCGGAGTATCGATACGTCGGCATCTGAGGCGGAAAGAATATAGCAAACAGCAGGGTTTACGCGACTTTTTTCCCTCCGTAATGCACCCCTTTGCCCATTGAGGAAAGGGGACAAGGGATAGGGGGAGAAAGACCATAAATGGGCTGAGAAACAGCGATTTCTCCTAGTTGTAGGGTACCAATAAATATGGCAGCTACTCTCACTTTATGGTATAATAATGAGATGGATTTCTCTGACTTGAACGGCCTACCCGGCGACCAGTTATTGGCTCGTCTGCAGCAGCGCTGTACCCAATTAGGGGTATCCGACATTCACACGTCTCCGGAGAAAGGGGAAGTGCGTCTGGAGATTCGCCTGCGCGGCATGCTCGAAGCACTGCCGCCTATGACCACCGCGACGTATGACCAATTCATTCGCACGATCAAATTTGCCGCAAAGTTGAAGCTGAACGTCACCAATATTCCGCAGGACGGTCAGTACACGTTCCAGACAGACGGATCCGATGGCGGCCCCGTCCGCACAGTCAACGTCCGCGTCGCGACTCTCCCGTCGCGTTTTGGTGAAACCGTCACGCTACGTTTACTCGATCCGCGAAGCGGCATCGTGCCACTGGAGCAGCTGGGCTTCCCCGGGGATATGAAAGAACGACTGGAGCAGCTTGTGCGGCTGCCGAACGGACTGATTCTCGTCACCGGTCCAACCGGCTCCGGTAAAACAACAACGCTCTATTCCATGCTCTCGACGCTGATTGGAACCAAGCGCAACATCATCACACTGGAAGATCCGGTGGAATATGAAATTCCCGGCATTGTTCAGAGCGAGATTGACCCCGACCACGGATTCACCTTCGCATCGGGACTGCGCTCGGTCCTTCGTCACGACCCAAACGTCGTCCTTGTGGGAGAAATCCGCGATCTGGAAACGGCACAGACGGCTATTGATGCCGCGCTAACAGGTCACTTGGTGATCTCGACGCTGCACACAAACTCCGCGATTGAGGCTATTCCACGTCTTCTGTCGATGGGTGTAAGTCCGTATACATTCGCACCGGCACTGCGTGCCATTCTCGCACAACGTCTGATCCGTACTCTGTCTGATGAAGCAAAGAACAGCACACAGGTCGATCCATCCGACTCATCTATCTACACCGGTCGCCTCGCGTTGCCGGAACTGGTAACAGTCACACCTGCCCTACGCGACATGATTCTGAACCAAGACAGCGAAGAGCGGATGCTCGAGCAAGCGCGCAAAGACGGCTATCTGACGATGAAAGAGTGGGGCGACATTCTCATAGGACAGAAAATCACGACAAAAGAGGAGATTGAACGTGTCACGGCGTAAGGTTTTAGCCGATAGCTGATAGCTTTTAGGATACCCTTTTCTAAAAGCTAAAAACTACAAGCTATCAGCTTCGTTGTTCATCTCCTGTACTCGAACTAATCGAAACGCCTTGCGCAGTATCGACGCTCTCCCGTACCATTTTCCCCCTATGCTCCGACGTCACCGTGCCCGCCGAGGACCGTATGCGATGGCCGCCCCGTCGATCATCCCGTCCGTTGTACGCAGTCTCATCCTTCTTGCACTGCTCGGTCTCATTTTGTACGGCTTCACAAAATTGATGTTCTGGGCATTCGGTGGATCTGAGTTGCCGCGCACGGCAGCAACATTAACCGTTGAAGACGGCGGAACCGTCAACGTCGCGGTGGAAGATGGTCTGCTGCGCAGAGTAGAAGACACACTAAAAGTATATCCCGATGACCGCATCGTCACCGGCGCTACGGGCAACGCGCAACTCGCATTCTTTGACGGGTCCATGTCCCGCATCGACGCCGATACTGACATGACGATTGCCGAGGATTCGCAAGATGCAGAAAGTGCACAATGGGAAGTCAACATTGCAAAAGGTGCGTTATGGGCACGCACGCCGAATCTCGATACGTACTCGGGCGCAATCGCACGCACCGTTACATTCCCGCGCTACAGCGCAACGCTGACCAGCGATACCGAGGTCGTCTTGGAAGAAGATCAGTTAATGGTCTTCAGTGCCGACGGCCAAGGCATTTCGGTTACGATCGATAAGTTGGAAGAGCCGGTCATCATCGGCGAGGGGCAGCAGTACAAATTGCCCGAAGGGGACATCAGTGGCGATCCGTATGCCTACCGATCCGCCATTGAGCCGTTGGCTGTACAGCGCGCGTTCGTTACAGAATCACGCACGATGATGGTGTCTACGACGACGCCAGTGACCGGCGGAAGCGGTACAACTATTGATACGGAGCCACTGACCGTCGTAGAGCCAGTGAACGGTACAACCGTGACCACTGCCAGCATCCGTGTTACCGGTCGCATCACATCAATGGTCGAGCGCGTGCGCATCAACGGCTATGACGCAACCATCGATGCCGCAGGCGGCACGTTCAGCCAAGAACTTGCATTGCAGGCCGGCAACCAGACAACGTTGCAAATTGAAGCGCTGGATGCACGGGGGCTGACGATCGGTCAGGAAAGCCGCACAGTGTACCGCGGATCGACGACTGTTGCTTCGCCAGTCATTACGTCTCCCGGAGTAGCGGGTCAAACATATCGAACGCAAAAAGAGGAGATTGCGATCAGTGGAACAACGCCCGCATCGACCGCCGGCATTATTGTGAACGATTACCGCTTGCAGCTCTATCGCTCAGGCGATACGACGTGGAGCTACCTTGCCAGTAAGGCATTGGGCAACTTGAAAGACGGACAGAATATCTTCGACATCACCGCCATCGATGCGGCGGGAAATCGCAGTGCACCCGTTCGCATCACGGTCGTCATCGAAGCCGGTGCCGAAGGTGTCATCGGTGGCGGTGCAACGAGCTCGACTCCGACGGTGTCCGAAACCGATCTGCCAAATAACGCCCCGCTGATGCCCGGCACCATCACTATTACCGGTCCTCAGCCCGGAATAGTCTACACCGCAACAGGCAGCGAGTTCCTGCTGGAAGGAACGACACCGCGCGAATCCGCCTCGGTTTGGGTTAACGGATACAAGCTGCAGCTCTACAAACCAGGTGTCACATTCTGGAATTACATTGCAAAGACGGAGTACAACACGCTGAAGCCGGGAACGAACGTCTACCGTATTGTTGCGCGAAATGCACAGAATCAGATTCTCGACCAGTTCGAGTACACGGTGACGTATAATCCGTAAGTTGATAGCTTTTAGCTGTTGGCTTTTAGTTTGAAAATCATGGAGTTTAACATTTTCATGATTTCCAACAGTAATGCATCGCACTGCCTGTAATCTAGCCTACTTGTTTTAGGGAGTTGTTTTGCGATGTGTAATTGCGTTTCTAGCTCAGCACCAGATGAATATGCGATAAACAGAAAATTAAGAAAATCTTTACGAGTACTGCGGTTTTTGCCTTCGGCGATATTTGATGCTATCGAAACTGCAGCTCTGCGCATCTGTGAAGTCAGACCGAACTGTTCTTCGCGAGGAAATAATTCGGTCACTTTGTAGATTGCGACAGCGAGGTCGATAGCTCTTTGCCAGACAATTAGATCTCTATAGGATTTGATAGTAGTAGGCATATGTAAAGAATAATGCTTCAGCATAATTCGTAAACTTCAGTGCACTAAAGCAGCAAAGCACTTTTCTCTTGCTTTCTAAAAGCTAACAGCTATCAGCTAAAAGCTAATAGAGGCCCGCTCCATCGCTTCTTTCATTCT
>CAZUVN010000007.1:0-25220 GCA_964623835.1 uncultured Candidatus Peribacteria bacterium | reverse complement strand
AGTATCAGGATCTGTCCATCGACACGCAGTTGTTCATCGAGCGCTACGGCGCTCCTGACGAGGACTTTGGATGGAAGGACGGCGTGTCTCCTGAGAAAAAGTCCCGCACTCTGCAATGGAAAACGACGCTGCCCGTGGTTGTGGAAATCACAGACAGTGTCGACGAGGACGACGTCTTGGAACTGCCTGAAATCCGCTATCATGAAAAGCCTGACGGCAGCTGGAAGGTCCTCAACTCGTTGGAGAAGATGATGTCAAAGCTCGTCGAACTCGGCGTGAAGCCGAAAGACCCGTCGCGCATCGGCTTGATGACACCAATCCGGTGGACGTATTCGAAGATGCCCAGTCTTCGGACAATCGGCACAGTGGTTGGCAGCATCTTGTTGGTGGCAGTGATTGTCGTTGTCGTCGGCTATGCCGTTGCCAACGGCATCGAGTACTTCAAGTCGAAGCCAGCCACTGCGGAGCCCACTACAACAGCAACCGCTCCCGAGCCCGAAAAGAAAGGGGGCAGCTGGTGGCCATCGTTGCCGTCATGGATGACGTGGAAGAAAGCAGATACGACGACTGTCGAAACTAAAGTCACCACCGACAAAGGTGAGACGACGGTGACGACCGAAGTCACGGAACCCGCTGAAACGGTAACGCCGTCAGTAGTTGTCGTGTCGCCGGTGACTCCACCTACTGCCCCTCCGACACCTGTTCCATCGACAGCCACTGTCGTGAATCTAGTGAAGGAAGATGTGCGGGCGCAAGTCCAAAAATCGCTGAACGAGGCCACCAACGCTTACATGGACGTGAAACGCGAGTTCGATGCGGCAACGCTCGAAATGCGCTCACTCGACGAAGCGAAGGCGGCACTCGGATCGGCATGGTGCAAGGAAAACCAGGACAAGTGGGATGCAGCGAAAGCTCGAGCTGACGCCGCACAGATGCAGATGAACGGATTGAATCTTCAGATTTCCGCGCTTGAGTATGACCTCAAGAACGGAACGACGACGTCAGTCCAGATAAACATGATGAACGGTCTCGGCAATCAGATGGTTGGACTCGAGACACGCGTAGGGCAGAAGCTGGACGCAACTGTCACGGAGCTGAAGGACGAGATGAAGTTGGTAAAAACAGCTGTCGCAGACATGAAGAAGGAACTTCTGGAAAAGATTGCAGCTCTCGAGACAAGTATTGGATCGAAAATTGCAGGTCTTCTAACGAAGATTGCGTCAGCGATGGCAACCACCGATGAAGGCATCAAAGATCTTACGGCGCTCGTTGAGACAACAAAGAAAGAGGTCGAAAAGCATAAAGGCAATCCTTCGCGCCTTGATGCGATTGAGCTCCGACTCAAGGCACTCAGCGAAAAGGTGTCCGAGTTGGCAACAGCTCCTCCACCCAAAGTGGAAGAGCCCAAGCCGACACCGGTAAAGCCAACGTCGGTCCCCATGCCGACGCCGACGGTGTACGCACCGCAGTCAAACTGCCAACCAGGCTGGACCTGTCCTAACCAGCAGTTCCGCTATGCACAACCGGTGTACGGCTATCGCCAAAACTGATTGAGTTTCGATCCATCCTCTAACCCACGTCCCCTGATGAAAGTCAGGGGATTTTTTTAATCCTCATCAATCTCAAAAGTTTTACTCGTGCGCGTTTCCATCTCGGCAGGCTCTTCAGTCTTAGCCTCCGGCTGGCTTTCTGTTGTTGAACGTGTTCGGCGACGACTACGCGGCGAAGGACTCTTTTTGGGAGTTTCCGTAACAGGTGTTTCGTCGTCTATTTTCTGAATATCATCATTCGCTTTTCTGATTTCATTACGCTTGTATCGTTGCAGCAAATCTTCAGGCTTTGCCATGTCAGGTATTGTCGCACTTAAAATGCGCACTCGCTCAAGGAAGAAACTCTTGAACGGTGACTCAAGCATAATTTGCAGATTTTCATCCGTAATCATCTTCCCCAAATATGCTGCTTCGCTGTGTGACTTCAGATCAAGATTATCAACACCTTCCACCATATCGACGTATCCCTTTGCAAACTTCTGCCACAGCATCGCTTTTTGAGTGTCGCCCTTATACCAGTCCACCGTGATAGCCGAATCGCGATACTCATTTTTGAATAGATCAATGAATCTATCACTCTGTGCAGCTTTCACCATTCTTTCATCCAGAGTATCTGGTGTTTGAATATCTTCAGTAGCTTTGCGAATTTCGTCTCCGATATTTGGAGCAGGAGCTGGAGGAGGAACAGCTGGCGCAGGCTTCACTTCTGCGGCCTTTTTTGCTGCAAATTCAGTCCGTAATTCTTTCACCTCATTAATATAATTCAGCAGTAAGCTAGGGAGATGTTTATACTGTTTTACAGTATTCTTCACAGTCTGATTGTTAGCATCTACTGCTTCCAATTCTGTAAATTTTTGCAACACAGTCTTTGCAAGCGCTTCATCTTTTTCAATAGTCAGTACTGCGAGATCTGCTGCATCGGATGAGTTTTTCGCCTTGGGGAGAATTCTGAGATACAGATCACTTTTTTCTTTGAGTTGATTTGATAGCTCAGTAATTTCTCTCACTAACGATGTGATTTTCTGCTCGGGCGTTTCTGCGGGTGTTGGCGCAGGAAGAGGCTCAGGATTTGGTACCGGCGGAGCTGGTGTCGGAGCAGGAGCTGGGCGAGGTGGCTCAGGTGCTGGCGGGGGCATTGGAGTATCTGGCTTTGGTGCTTCAGGTAATTTGTTCGGAGCCTCTACTGGAGCAGGTGCCGGCTTGGGCTGCGGTTGTGCATCAACTTTCTGAGCATCTTTTTTTGCTTTCCGCAGCGACTGAATGCGACTGTTCGCTGCATTCACAAAAGTTTCAAAAGGAATGGTCTGCTCTGGTCTTAAGTTAAGTCGCTTTCCTTTTGCATCAATCAACACTCCTTGCGGCTTCATTCCCTCTGCTACAAAGAAGAGAAACTGAGAGCCGTCTTTACCAGCTTCTATGTTTTTGAAGGCGCGGAATGTACCTCCTTCTGTCCACGTCATCATTCCATTTTCTTGAGCAAAATCAGGTAGATTCTGCGGGTTCAAAAGTGGGACTCCCCATTCACGCATGACCGTATTAAAGGTCTCGTTGCGAGCATTGATATTCCCAATTTCAGGATCAACAGGAGCCGCCTTCGGTCTGACTGGGGCCGCAAAAGCAGGCTTTGCCAGGCCCGCCATTGTTATCTCTGCCTCGGACACTTTTGCCCATAAGCCACCTTCTTTATAAACAAGGATGTTTCCTGTGTTCCCATCAAATGCATACACTTTGTTATCTTCTTTTCCGGTGATGTACTGGAAGTTCTCCAGTCCATGCTTAATCCCCTTTCCTTCAATCCATCGCCCATTTGATTTTGCACGTACGTCCTGGATTTTCTCTTCTTCAACCGCAATCGCTTCCTTAATAACTTTTGTTTCAGCATCAACAATATCTGCCAAATCGAGAGCGCGCTGCAGTTCCGACGCACCGTTATATCCAGTATCACCGCCGGTGTTCATCGCCAGACTTCTCATCCAGCTTTCAAATTTAGGATACGTTTTTGAACGCTTCATCAGCGAATATCCTTCTTTTGTTCCGTCATCATTATTTTTTGTGACGACGAAATACTTCTCTGTCATCAATTGGATTTTCGTCTCGAGTGCGACGCGCTTCTCCGCTGCGTAACGATTGTTAAGCTCACGCTGTGTTTCGGCTGTATTAGTGTCAGTCTTATTGAATGATGGATTACGACGTGTCTCAAACTGCCGATCAGACTCCTTGCGTCTCTTAGCGGAACCATATGCATCAATTGTCGTTCGAGTCGCAGGATCAACCGCATCGGACATGAAACGTTCTGGAGTTCCAAAAATCTTCTCGCCGTTCTGCGCCATGTAACCCTCATACTGCTGCGCACGATTGATCACGTCACCATTCTTATTAGTAGCAGTGCGCGCAATCGGCATGTCACTATACACAGAATTCCCTCTCTTAAAGTTGATACCACCACGCTGCGCATTACGCTCCAGATGTGCATCAAACAAATCATCATTTCCTGTGCGGGGTACATACCCCAGCGGTACACCCGCATACCGCTCAGTGTTCGCCTTGCGCTCAAAGTAATCACGAGCCATGTCTCCACCACCGCCACGCATTCCGTTGTATTTTCGAAGCGTCTGCAAATTCTTCCACTCTTTTTCCGTATATCCCTGACCGGTCACCGTGTTGCGACGGACTTCGTACGGACCAAGATTCGCCCGGTCGGACTGCATATAAGCTCTAAAGTCCGCCATCGGAATACGCTGTCCGTTGCGAATCACTTCTTTTGTCTTAGGATCGTATCCGTTCATGGGTCGCTCTTGTCGATACTCCATTGGAGACATACGGCCCTCGGTCGCCTTACGGCCAGATGCAGGTGTTCCCCCTGTTCGCTTGGCGCGAAGAATACCCTGCTCCTGTGCAGCCATTAATTCAGCTGCGTTGAACAATCCACGTTCGACAGCAAAGTTCACGATTGCTTCAGGCGTCTTCGGCAATGAGTTAATAACCTCTTTAATCTGCGCGCCAGTTGCGTCATCAACAGAGTTCAAACGCATCAACCGTGTCTGCAGATCGTTCACATGTCGTAAACAATCCTGCTCATCAATTTTTCCATCCGCCATCAAGCTGCGCTGGATCCCTTCCTTGATCCCCTCTTTGTTTGACTCCTCATTCATCAGTTCATCCAGCATCTTCATTGCCTTCTCAGTCATTGGTCCATGTTCCTTATTGTTTTTTTCCGGACCTGCAAAGTTGAGCAGACGCTTCTCACGAAGTGCAGAAAACTCAAGGCCGTCATTATAATGAAAGTACATCATGCGTTGTCGAGGTTGGTTTCGGTTTGTTTAAGATCAGCTTCGTCTGCTTTCTTCTGAATATCACGCGCAAGGTTCATGGCATGCTCTCCAATGCTCCAGATAGCGCCCTTAAAATCATCGGCAAACTGTGCTGCGCGTGTTTTGAACATCTCAATCGCTTGTGCATACCGCTGCATGCGCGCGGCGTTCTCCTCTTGAGTTTCACCAAAATACAATTCATCCAGAACAGGAATCATCGCTGTCGTGAGATCGGGTTCAATAGGACCCATGAGAATGTTGTACAAATCCTCATTGAACGACGGTGACGCCGGATCCTGTGTTTGTGTGGGCATTTCTTAAAATTATACCTTAAAATCGGTTTTTTTACAATAGATGCCCTACAAATGCCTGAATTGCCTGTTTAAGCCAATAATATTGACAAATTTTGAAATTTGTATATTTTATACTATAGGTCAATCTATGTATGATTGGTCTTTAACATCGACGGCATCAATACACTGTCTCTTGAAAGGACACGTTCATGGCATGGCTTATGTGGTTGTTGTGGATCATTGATCCATACACATGGATGCCGGGTTATGATGACCCGCGCGCGAAAGATGAATATGGATATCCGATTCGAGTTCATCTGTTCGACCCATACCATCTGGTATTGGGTGGGGCAGGGCTCCTGCTGCTCATTTGGAGCCCGTTGGGTCTTGTTCTGCTGCTGCTGGAAGTCTTTATGTTTCTTTTTGGCAGCACTATGCCGGAGGCGAACGGCATCTTCGTTCGCATCGCAGCTCGTCGCGCAAAAATGTTCAAGAATACCAGGGTGATGATTATTCCCTGGGTTACCCGAACAGATATGCTCCCGGGCGATGCGGAAGTGACGATTGTGATGAATGGCGAAGGATCCCTAAGCACCGAGATGAAACTCGGTGAAGAAATCGGGCAACGGCTTCTGGAAGAAGCTGGAAAAAGTGATGCAGTGACAGTCCAACCAAAAGGAGAAATTCTCACAACGCCGGTCTCGCTCGATCTGACGCTCGTTGTGCGTCTTGCAGTCGACAGTTCTCCCTGGGCAGCCGTGAGGACCTTCCTCCCGGATTTCCGGCGGGATCCAGGGCTGGAAATCGGACCGGTTGTGCGACGAAAAGCCGTTCAACTGATCACTTCCACCTGTGATGAGACCCTGCAACAGCACGAGGTCGATGAGCTGCGGAAGGATATTGTAGGATTGAATCGAGAGCTGACTGAGGGTCTACAGGAATCACTGTTGGCCATTGGGGTGCATGTCACCTCAGTGAAAATCGATGCAAGTCGCGGTAAGTACTTCGATTTCTTCAATCGAAGGGCCGATGCAGTCCAAGAACGTCAAACACTCGTTCTGGAAGCAGAACAAGCGCGAGACAGGAGGACTGCTCAGGCAAATGCCGATCGCGAGGCACGCAAGGCCGAAGCCGACGCAGGAGCTGCTGCTCTGATTGCGGAAACAAACGCAAATCGGCGGTCGCAAAGCAAGGATCTGCGGAACCAGCGATTCCTCACATTGCGTCAGACTGCTGTGACAAATGCCGAGCAGGGCCTGCTCCAATCGCGTGCACTGCGCGATCTGCAGCAGACCATCGAACGATTCAAGGTCATGCAGGGCCAGACCTACGAGACGGTGCTCAAGTCACTGTTGGACAGCATGGTTGCTATCGACGATGGCAAGAAAGCCGAAGTGATTCAGGAAGTCGCACGGTCATTCGGGAAGACACCAGAAACGGTCATGTCACTGGGTAACATCGGTGAAATGTACCAGTTGGTCGCTCTCCTTCGAACTGGCCTCGAGAAAGTGATGCCCGGTGCAGCTGCGTTGATTCCGGCGCCCCCCGCGCCTGTGCCACCTGCTGTTGCACCCTAAATAATTGATGCCGTTCCACCCACTCCGTGTCCCACAAGAGCACGGAGTTTTTTACGATGAGTGATTCAAAATCTTGTAGAAGAGTGACTGCTTTAACAAATCTTCATCAATATTTGCAACGACGTTACCGGCCGAATCAATAATACCGACAGTCTGACCGATTTCCTTCATTACTAAGAAACGCTCTTTCGGAGAAAGGTTATGTTGAGGAAAATCGATGCTGTCTGCCAAAGGATAATCCGGCCAATCTGCATCTGACACTTCTTGTGTCACACTACTTCGTTCATATGCCTCCAAGTATTCACGGATGTTCATGGTACCGAAATTCATAATTCCTTTTACATACCTCTTATCCTCATTTCCAGTTACATTTAACATTTTTTCTATAAAGGTTTCATCAATATGCTTTTCTGTTTTGAGCTTATTGATGGTGTTTTGGAGTTGCTCTTCGTACATTTTCTCATCCCACTCCTCTTTAGAATAACGAAGGGGTTGCTCTGTAGACCAGCTTGCAATCGGTTTGCCGCGCGTGAGCATGTACGAACGATCAATAACTCTATAAGCCATATACAATACATACCCTCCCCCAACGATTCCTGTGAGATTTCTTAGCGTCCTTGATAAGCCATTTTTCGCAAAGAAAATCTTGTAGGCCAGAAATAATGATGCTCCGACTCCTGCGAGCAAAATAGCTTTATCAGCGGGATTTTTTGCATTCTTAAAACCATCAAATACTGCACCAAATCCTTCCTTAATTTTGCCTGAGACATTCAATGGATCAATTTGCACCTCTTGTTCCGAGGACATGCCTTCTGGTTTGACAGTGTCACTTAGGTTATGTAACTCCTGCTCGGAATTCATAAACACCTCATTGCGCTTTCCGATGTAGGCAGCAAGCGAGCGCAGCTTTTTTTCTGCCGCAATCTGGTCATTGGGCGCATTAGAAGTATTACGCATCGTTTCAATGAGCGAAAACACATGCGTATCAAATGTATTAAGCGCAGTTGGCTGATCTAAAATATACGACTCAATGTCTTCGACGGTAATATCTGTTTTGCTTTTTAACGCTTCGAACATCGGATCGATATCGGGTATCTGCTGTTTTATGGAACGATACGTTTCAGGCTTGTCATCGTGAGAAGTCTGAACGTGATCTATGAATGCCTGCGGAGTATTTGGAAGATGTGGTGCCATGTATTTATTTTTCGTCGTTTTTTAGAAACTGCCGTAGTACAAAATTGGGACTAAAAATATTTATTCTCCCCAACCATCCTGCTTCAAATACATTATTGATCGAATCAACAACTCCATTACTGGTCGGAATATCTTTACCATAGTACCGTTCTGCCCATGTTTTCTTCTGCTTTTCTGTATTAACCGTGGGAGATGGTTGTACTCTAGGAAGAGATGAGTGTGCGGTTACTGTTGGCGTGGGACTACTTGTGGCATGGACCGGTGGATTAGGTGTAGTAGCAGCCGTTATTGGGACGGGAGCAACAGAAGCAGGAGAAACTGGAGCTGCCGGGCTACTAATCCTTGAAGGAATAGTACTTAGTAATGAATGAAGTTGTCTTTTTGTATTCAGATTAATAAACCCAACATTCGCTTCAACGAACTGGAAAAATTCCAGCATCTTCGGTGGATATACAGTTTCGACACGATTCTTAGGATCTTGAGCAATTATTCCTCTAAGCTTCAAATCAGAAGCAAAATCTTTATCACTCAGCAGAAGAGACGAAATGCCTGCACGAATATGATCTGTCGTTCTCTGTATAGTATCTTTCTCTTTTAAGGCTTCTGCGGCTTGAAATTCAGATAAAGCTGACTGAGCAAGTTGTCCCAAATCATCTGCCGGTGTTGAAGCATGCCCAGTCATAAATCCTCTTATTCTACCACAAATCAGCTCAGCGATCCATAGCTTCGCACTTTCAGCCAGATTGAGGCTGTAAGACAGCCACTTCCTACGAGGAGTAAAAGAGCGAGAAGCACCCCTTTAAATGGTGAACTATTTTCATCATAAAAATTCGTATTTAGCCCTTCTATAAAACTATTATATTGATCACTTTTTTTATACATACTGTCGGAATTGGACAATAGAGCTGCATACAGCGTCCTAACCCCGATGGCAGATTCTGCAACAGCAGCCTTCTTCGATTTTGGGCCTTTTGGCATCCGCTTTCTGCAACTATTCGATAAAGCGGGAGTTGGTTCAATCGTCGTACAAAAGGCATCTTCAACAAGCGCAACTGCGTATTTGGAGGCTGTTTTGAGGTACGTCATCGCATCCTGCACCCGCTTATCGGGACTATAGATTGAGACACTGTCTCCACCATTATTGAGGGCAATTGGGAGATACGCCCCCGATAGGACTCGTAATCCTCTAGAGGGAACGACCAAACTCGAGTGAATCGTAAACGGCCGACTACCGCCATCAGCCATATCATCTATCTGCCACCCGAGTAGAGAGACGGGTTCATCACAGATATTTTCGAGCTCAATCCACTCGTGCTCATCTTTTGCAGGCGATGGATATACCTCATGAATGCGAATGCACGGGGCATACACGTCCTTCAGAATGTCGTATTCCTGTGTTACTACGGAAGAACGTACTGCAGAGCCTGATGTAGTCAGGAATTCATACAGGGCACGAAAGGTCACGAGTTCATGACCAGTAATAGAGACCGACCCAGCAAATGGAATGTAGGCACCAGTTCCCCTCTTCACCTCCCATCGTACCGGTGCATTCGCGGAGACGCTGACAATGGTGCCCGGCATGACAAGTCCCGGCTGTTCGGAACTATCGATCTGCAACCCCTCCCTCAAGACTAGAGCATCTAGCTCGGCATTGCGCCTCCATGCATGAACCAAGATTGATCGATCGTCATCGGACCAGATGCCCCGCTTGTGCAATTCGGCTTCGTGTTCGTAGGCGAGCATGGAGCGAACCGCATCTGACGCAGACGTCGTATCGACAAACACATAGCCTTGGCTCAACAGGAGAAGGGCAAGATCGGCATCTCCAACATACAACATACTCTGACCATTTGAACATTTTTTGTATACTAATTTTTTATTATGAATAAGGGCTGAAACATAATTTTGTACTTCATTATTATGTAGTGAAAATACGTGGTTGATACTAGAGCTGGGAAGAACTACCCCACTGAGCGTGAAGTCGAAGTACGGCGTTCCCGGTTCGCTGCTTGTTCGTGCGCGGAAAGAGAGTGGGCCGAGCATGCGAATCTGCGCTATCGGTGTCTCCTCACATGTTCTATCGGGTCGATAGACACTGCCCTCGCCTGGGGTATCCCACGCCAGTACAGACCGGAGAATATATTGATCGTCATAGAGCTTGAGTACTCCATCGGTATTTCTGAGTGTCATGCTTGTTTTATAGAGCGGGACTCTCTGTTGCTCGCGTTTAGCGAGAACTCTCTTGTCGAACACAATGGTCTTTCCATCCGACGCTTCGAGCGTCCATCCGTTCAACCACTGTGGTCTGCCGGTAACATTCTCCAATTCGATCCATTCATCGAATGCATCGGCACCGACAGGATTGGGTAGTGCCGCTGAAAGAATGACCGGGCTATACCCGGGCACTGAATCGGGCGGGACAAAACGGTTATCGGTTCCCGGTGATGGATAGGGTGTCCACACATACGCACCGTCACTCCGGCCAGCGAGTGCCTGCTGCTTGATGCTATCGGTATACGGGAATGTGAGGAGCACACCGGTTCCCCCTTCAGGGAGAGGGCCAATGATTCGCACAGTGTCCGCATCATTGTTCCACGCAATACCGGTGTCCCTTGATCTCAGCGCAAGGTACCCGCCCGGAGCAATCAATCGACCATCGAACTTGTATGGTTTACTTCCCCCATCACCGTCGTCAAGCGACCATCCACAGAGATCGATCGGGACATCGGCAGCATTGCGCAGCTCGATCCACTCGTCTTCGCCGGTTGCAGGCGCAGGGTAAATCTCACTGACAATCAGACTGTCAGCTGGTGTGGGAATGCACGCAGGCAGAGCTGCCGACTCCAGCTGTTTGAGAGTGGTCGAAGACTTACCGGCCCCGAGCACAGTGACGGATTCCGAGTGTGTTACTGTATTGCCACAGTAATCTCTAACCGTTGCAGAAATAGTTACATTGCCTGTTCTCTTCATTGCATGTGATGGAGGATTGCAGCTATTACTGACAAAGCCATCGCCGAAATCAACCGAGCACGAGGCACCGGCAATCGATCCGCTCAGTGAACGGATGTCGACGTTGATCGACGAGGTGATGGTCATGCCATCATGAATACCGACGATATCAACGAGTGGACTCTGTGCAGTATTGATCTGACCGGGGGTGGGTCGGCATAGCGCGAAAGCATCTGCACTCTCATCCCCTATGCGCCCCACGCTGATCCCTTCGGGTAGACCTGAATGACTGAGCTGATCGATCGGCATCCCATGCAGACTAAGCAAGACTGAGCCCCCGGCATTGGCAACCTGAAGTCCGGTCAGTGAGGCAGGGAGCAGTAAGAGCGATTGAGGCTCGATGATCGACCCCAAGGGTAAGACCCAGCGCTTGGATCCTGTCTTGAGCACCCATCCGGACACATCGAGCGGGCCATCGTGTAGATTCTGAAGCTCGATCCACTCTCCATCATCAGACCCAACGGCATCCGGCAAGAATTCCGATACTATTGGCTTCTGTAAGGGCTGAACTCGAATTACAACACCAGTGGATCGGTTCTCTTGTTCATCGACCGTGCGGACAGTGATCTCGTCGGGAATCGGCATCAACGGTAATCGAGCACCAGTAGAGCTGGGCGGCATCGTCCAGAGCTGTGATAGAGTCGACAATTCGATTCCTGCACAATCGACATCGGTGCAGGGAGCCCATGTTGTGAGCAGTGTGCCGCTAACGCTATAGGCATTGATCGATGAGAGATCCTGTGGAGGTGTGCTATCCGGTGGTTCAATCGATCCATTCAAAAATCCGGGAGTTCCGAGCATCTCTGCACCGGCATCCAATCCCCTCTTCGTATCCGCAGTGCGCCAACTCTCTTTTTGCGTGCCCGATAAACGCGGATCAATCCGTTCCATGGTTGCCTTGGGCAAACCAGTGGATGCAGAGGGATTACTGCCCGCAAACGGTGCGCCTACAAAATCGTCTACTTCATCGAGTAACTGTCCATCCGCATCACGAAGAAATAGTTTGAGTTTTGTATTAGGCAAACTCATGGCAGAGGATACGATCGCCGGTTCAACTGCAAGACGTGATGCGTCAGCGTGGCTGTTGGCAATCACAATGTACTGACCGGATCCGATCATCACGTCGCCCTCCACAGCGGCAATCACCGATTCACCGGTGTCTTTCTGGATCCCAACCGTCCATCCGCGCAGATTCAGCGGTTCTGTGAGTACAGAACCGGTCATAGCAGGAACCGCCGTCAGTTCTATCCATTCATCGGCAGTACTGAGATCGCTGCCCATCCAGGCGACTTCATTGATACGAACAGTTAGTGGAGAAATCGGCAATTTCACATCAGATATCTCTTCCGCAATCAGCCCTACTGGAAAAAGAAAAAGATGAATAATAAAGATGATCAATAAAAAGGGAGAGAGGCGTGTCATGCCTCCCATGAAACATCAGGGATAGAGAGCACTTGAAGTATGATGGCGATTTAGCCGTCTAAAGCAGAATCCAAAAAAGCCCTCCAGAAACAGCATTTTGGATGTTCCATGATCATGCGGAACATCAGGCTGTAAACCGGGCAAGCAGAGTTTTTCGCTTGCTCAAAAGACAATGGCTTCGGAAAGCGGTGGAAACTCCCTCGCCAAGGGCGGCAGTCCATCCTATACTCCCTCCGAACTCCGCGATCCACCTGCGGGAAACCCCGCACCCAACGTATGCTTTCTCTCTTGCAGCATCTCCGGGAAACAGTCGTGAATGCGCTATTAGCGCCGTTCATGTCGCGTACCGTCGAGATTCCTGTCAGCATCGTCCCGAATCGCCGGAGTGCACTCTCAGTCACTCCCCCTTACTCTCATGGATCCCACACAGATTCTCTGGATTATAGCAGCAGCCACAGCAGGACTGCTCATTGGACGAGCGGTCTTCAGCTCCGGTAAAAACATCAGTCGGTCCTTGCAGGCCGATCTCGACAAAAAGAAAGAGGAACTCAACGATCTCAATCGTCAGGTTGCCGATGCCAAAGCACAGATAAAGGCTGCAGAAGCCGAAGCCAAAGCCTCCGCCAAGGAAATCATCACCGAAGCCCGTCTCCATGCAACAGAACTTGAGACGAAGATCGAGAAAGACGCCGCCCGTCTTGAAGAGAAAGAGAAAGGCCTCGATGAAAAAGTGAAGGAAGTCGAGCGTCAGCGCGAGGCACTGAAGCGCGATGAAGCGGAAGTCGTCGAACTGAAAACCGAATTGAACGATGCGCAGAAAAAGCATCGCGAGGCGCTGGAGCAAGTTGCCAAATTGAACCAAGAGCAGGCTAAGGAAGAACTGAAAAAAGAGCTGGAAGATGAATTCTCAAGCTACTTTGCGGAGCAGGTGAAGTTCAAGCGCGAACACATGGAAGAGGAAGTGGAAGAGCGCGCAAAAGATCTGATGTCCCAGGCGATGCAGCGCTACGCGTCGGAAGTTGCAACGGAATCGACCGCAACGGTTGTGCAATTGCCAAGCGATGATGTGAAAGGAAAGATCATCGGTAAAGAAGGTCGCAATATCAATGCCTTCGAAACGGCAACCGGCGTCGACGTGATTATCGACGATACACCGGGTGTCATCGTGATTTCCGGCTACGACCTTGCCCGCCGATACGTCGCCAAGTTGGCAATGGAGAAGCTGGTGAAAGACGGCCGCATCCAGCCGGCTCGCATCGAGGAAATTGTCCAGAAGATGAAGGAGGAAGTCGGCAAGATGATGTTGGAGTTCGGTAAGCGCGCGACGGAAGAACTTGGCATTGCAGGCTATCCACAGGATCTTCTGAAGATTATCGGACGTCTCCGATTCCGCACCAGCTACGGCCAGAACGTGCTCAAGCACTCGGTCGAAATGGCGCACCTTGGACGCATGCTTGCGGAAGAAATCGGCGCGGATGTCCGCACGGTTGTCGAAGGCTGCTTGCTGCACGATATCGGCAAAGCACTCGATCATGAAGTGGCAGGCACACACGTCGAAATCGGTGTTGAAATCTGCAAGCGCTTTAAGATCCGTCCCGAAGTCATTCACTGTGTCGCCGCGCATCACGAAGATATTCCGATGGAAACACCTGAAGCATTCATTGTCGCTGCGGCGGACGCAATTTCCGGCGCTCGCCCCGGTGCCCGCCGTGAATCCATTGAAGAATACTTCAAGCGCCTGCGCGAGTTGGAAGAAGTCGCAAAGAGCTTTGAGGGAGTTTCCCGCGCCTTTGCCATCTCGGCGGGCCGCGAAATTCGTGTGTATGTCGACACGCAGCACGTGAACGACCTGGACCAGGAAAAACTCGCAAAGGGCATTGCGCAGAAGATCGAAAAAGAGCTGAGCTATCCTGGCGTCATTAAAGTGAACGTCATCAGAGAGCGACGCATTGAGGAGCTGGCGAAATAATCGCGCATATCTACAACCGCCATCTTGCCCAACTGTCCAGCCCAACCAGTGCTGGCTTTTGGAATTAGACGCAGTATTGCTGGTATGATGTGCTCGTTGTGCCTACGTCGACTGCTGTTCGTATTATCGGCGCTTTCGCTCTGATTGTCGTCTCGTTGACCGGGCTCGAATTTCTGCGGTCAAACTCCAATGAAGGACAGCTCTTACTGTCGCAGAACAGCTACTCCTGCAGCGCCCCTGCTGGCTCAGCCGAGGTATGTCAGCGTTGTTATCAGTCATTCTGCCCTTCATTTCCACTCGATCGAGTAAAAACTCTATGTGGTTCGTTTTGCAATAATCCGCTTCCACCACCCCCTTCTCCGCCTTCATCCAGCTCCAGGCCTGCCGTCCTCCCACCATCTCCGATTTTTCCGGTCTACTCCTGCCTCACACGACACGTTGCACGCGGCATGTGTCAGCTGTGTCTTAATTCTCTCTGCGTCTTCAAAGGCAATAACGCCGATGCTGTATGTAGCAGGTTCTGTGTTCCTAACTCTTGGTCATCTTCCCTAAGCAGTGCATCGGCTGTCAGTAGCAGCATACCTGCACCTAGCAGCTCGTCAGCAACATCTCTACCTGCTTCATCAAGCCAGGGGCCAATTACTTATACCGTTGAACAGTTCGGAGCAAATCTTCAAGATACAGAGTTTGATGACAGCGCATTTTCACTGTGCTTGGCGTATGCAATGCGAGATGGTTCAATATGCAGAATTGGGGTAGGCCAGTTAACACTCTCAAAATATGCTCAGGAGCTGCGCAGAGGATCCGGAACAAATATTGATGCGAAAGGAATGACGCTGGAGGGTACTGGTGATACCACAATCATTAAAGGCATCAGCGAGAAAGGTTTTGATGTTCTGCAACTGAATCGAATTTCAAACATGAACATCCGCAATCTTCGACTGGTAGCACAAAAAACAACAGGTGACTCGACACACGGTGTAAATGGCATATCAATGACAAACGGAACATCGCACATAACTATTGAAAATGTGACAGTCGAAGACCTTCCGTATGTCGTCAAACAGGATTACATCGATGGCGGTAAGGCATTTACCGTACAGACCGGTCAAAATCCCTTACAATCTTCGACAAAAATTAGCATCCAAAATTCACGTAGCATCCGTAACCCTACAGGATTCGGCATTGATAGCGATCCAAACACCGCAACCCCTCCGGGAACACTTACCTTTAGCAATAATACAATTGAGGATGCCCTTATTGGTGTTAGCCTCTCTTTCTTGCCAAAGAGAATAGGAGGTACGGATGTTCCGGGCTTTTCCATGGATGTGGCAAACAATGATTTTGTGAACGTTCGTCACCCGTTGTTCGTAGGACGAGCACCCTCGGTACGCTTTGTGCATAATCGCATTCGTGTCACTAGTGACGCACCTATCATTACTCCGCCGACCTTTATCCATCGCAGTTTTCCATTTGTTCTTCTTGGTGCTTCTAACGGTGTCTTCACAAATAATACGATCGACTACGCAATCGGCTCCGGTTCACTCTTTCTTATAGGTGGCACTTCCATTGGCGCTTACACTGAAAATTTTACATTCCAGGATAATACTATTTCGGCACCGACACGTTCGGGTATAAGAATGCAGAATAGCGGCGGTATAGGAACGCGTTTGAGTGTCATGGGATGTAACACAGTCAAACGTATTTCCGGCTTACTGTATGATTCTGCTTTTTCACTAGCAGTATTCAAGAATACTGTGCTCTCTGAGTGTAACAAACCCACAGAAGGAATATAACAATTCATACACATCACATATCCGAAACATCATATGACGATGCGTCCAGTTAAACATTGACATACTTTTGAAGAAGATTTAATGCAGCTGGTAAGATGACATACAAGATTTTCTATGCCCTTTAACGCCCGCATCATTGGTGCAGTTGCGCTGATAACCGCCTCTCTCGTCGGTCTCGAAATGATGCGTTCAAGCTCGCTTCAGGGACAACTTCTGTTCTTACAACAAGGCTCTTCCTGCAGCGCTCCATCGGGCGCAACCCCAGTCTGTGGCCGCTGTTACTCATCATTTTGCGGTACGTTTGGAGTAGATCGCGTGAAGTTGCTCTGCGCATCGTTCTGCGGTGCTCAGCAGGCATCGCTGTCGTATTCGAAACCCCCCTCATCGCGTCCGTCTGCATCGTTCCCGACTATTGCTTCTCGATCATCTGCAAGTGCACGCTTCTCGTCACGGATAACAACACCTGTGTGTGGAAATGGCATCTGCGAGCAGACGGAATCGCAATACTGTCCACGTGATTGCCCGACATTCGTTTCTTCACCAAGATCCTCCTCTTCCCCTTCGAATAACCCACTAAATCTCTCGTGTGCTCTGCCGCTTCCGACTGGAAACGACCCCTGCTCCACGTGCGTTAAATACATCTGTCCCGTACGGACAGAAGCGGAGATGATTACGTTCTGCACGTCGACGTGTCAGCTGTACGGCAGCAGAAGTAGCAGCATCCGCTCAAGCAGCCTCGCGCGTTCGTCGTCCTCCGTACAGGGAGAGCCAAGTGGCTCGTTCATTGAACTTAAAACTTCGAATCCTCAACAATTTCAAGCAAACGGAGGCGGATGGGTGACCTACGGCATCTCTTTGATGCACAGCAATAAGATTGCCCCGGACGATGGTCAGGCAACCGCGGTCTGGGAGGCGCAGGTACCGTTCGGTACGTACGACGTATTCATGTATTGGCCGCACGATCGAGACGCATCGGAGCGGTACCTTATGGACTCTGTTCCCATGTACCTGACCCTGGGTGCATTGAACAATTCAGTAGTGGTCAACCAGCGAACTGCAGCTCCGGCATTTTCTAAAATCATCGGCGGGTATGGACCCGAGACCGTCGCGCATAATTGGTATCGCATCGGGTCCTTCAGTGCAGCAAAACAGAACGGGCTTGAGCTACCTCAGTCATTCCGCTTATCACTGCCTACTGGGAGAGCGAATGATTCCGTCAAAAAAGCGGCGGATGGATGGGTCGTCGCTGGCGATGTCCGGATCTACTACAAGAAACCTGGTATTACTTGCGGTGATGGCAAATGTCATGAAACCGAGCGTGACAGCTGCCCCATCGACTGTGATGGCGTCAATCAATGTGGCAATGGCTACTGCGATGTGAACCTCGGTGAAACCCTGCAACTATGCGTACAGGATTGCGGCGCTCCGGGCGTCTGTGGAAACCTCCGCTGCGAGCCATCTGTAGGAGAGAACATCAGCAACTGTCGCAGCGATTGCCAAACAATGGTGGGGACAACAGGCGGTGATGGAAGTGGCGATGTCAGTGGCGATGATGGCGGGGATACCAGTGGCAGCGGGGGTGAGACAGGCGGTGATGGTCCTGACTGTGGAAACGGACAATGCGAAGAAGGCGAAACGACTAACACCTGCCCCGGCGACTGCAAGCGATCTTCTTCCAGTAAAAGCTCATCTCGCGCTAGTAGCAGTCGTAAACCAACCATTGGCATTTGCGGAAATGCTGTTTGTGAACCGGAACATGGTGAAACTCTGGCTACATGCCCTTCAGACTGTCCTTTTTTCTGTGGTGATGATATCTGCTCTACATTTCCTAGCGTCAATCCGGGGGAAACTGTTCATAACTGCCCCGCAGATTGTGCTACTTGTGGCGATAGAGTCTGTTCCAGCGGTGAAACTTATTCTAACTGTGACATCGACTGTGATCCGTTCTGCGGTGATAACATCTGCAGCTTTGGAGATGAAAATACGCAAACATGCATTAATGACTGCGGCGTCTGCGGAGACAAATACTGTGCAACAGATGAAACAATTAGAAACTGTCCAGGAGATTGTTCGCCCTCTTCGGGTTCCTCCCGCATCAGCTCGGGTGCCAGCAGCAGACAAGCTCCCAATATCTGCGGTGATGGCCTCTGCAGCGCGGACGAGCGCGACGCTTTCCGCTTCGCGATGGAGGGTGGCCTGCTCTGCGTCGTCGATTGTCCGGGCATCATCACACCTGGCTGTTCGTTAACGGATAAGTTCGGATCTACCTGCAACGATTCCGATTGCGGCATGCAGCCCTATACCTCGGGAGTCACTACCTACAGCAACAATACTGGTGCGGCGCCATTGCGAGACTTTTGCATTGGAACCTCAGCTGTTGCCGAAGCCGCGTGCGTAACTGACCCGTACAAAAACGGGGCACTGGCGCTTTCGTTCTTCTACACTGTTGATTGTCCGCATGGATGCTCAAACGGTGTATGCAAGCAGACCCCCTCGGGACAATCAATGGATACCCGTACTGAGCGCACCATCGCTCCACCTGTCGAGATAGAAGAGGCACCCATCGAAGAATATGTTCCTGCAGATGCGCCCGAAGAACCGGAGGTTATTAACATCGAGGTCGAATTTGATGAACCCTTTGTCCCAGTCGGACCCTCCTGTGGCAACACAGATGACGCAAGCTTCCTCTGCGGCATGTGCCTCCGTTCATTCTGCCCATTTGGCAATGATAGAGCGAACACGCTCTGCAGCTTCTACTGCAGTGCCTCGGCCTCGCCGGCATCACTTTCTGCCAGCGTACTGGATAGCATCTCGCCAATCGATATTCCCGGTAATAATGGTAAAAAACCGTCTCTCTTGGTCCAAATCGTTCTGTTTTTCCTTGCGTGGATCTAATGCATAGTTAATGGTTGATGCTTCACCTGTTTTGACGTCCTAGTCCCTCTTAAATAGGGCTAATCATGCTTTTTAAAAATAAATTTGACATATTTATAAAATGTGTGTAGATTTCATTCACTTTCCCCATTCACCACTCATGCCTAATCGCTTGATTCTAGGTTTGGTCACGGTTTTCGTATCTCTTGCCGCCAGCTCTTCGGCTCATGCCGCAGATCTGCCTTTTGCTGATGTTTCCATCACTCAAACAGGACCGGCAACCGTTACCCGTCCTTCTCAGGGAAAAACAACGATCACCTTTACGGCCATCATTCGTAATAATGGCCCAAAGGATGCAAAAAATGTGAATCTGATCGCTGGTCCGACGACAGGCGGTGTGTATCAGAACAAGCGTTTTTCAGGTTGCACAGCTACCGACCAACGCGGTACCTGTACCGTCGGATTGATTCAGTCGAATACAAGCAAAACTGTAACCGTATCGTATGACCTACTGGCAACAACTGGTCCAGCAGCAGGTATCTGCAAAAAAATGAATATCGCCCATTACGGGCTTGCATGGTCCACTCAAACGCTTGATCTCAACATGCTGAACAACAATTCGTTTGCGCAAACAGTCGTCAACTGTCCCGTCGCAGTTGCACCTGCGCGTCTCGACATTGCTGTCAAAGCAATTGGCAGCACAGACGTCGCAGTGAAAAATCAGAAGAACATCACATTGCTCCGCATGGAAGCAAGTGGATCAGGAACCGACATTCTCTTCGCTACAGCACGTTTCATCGCGCAGCAGGGTTCTGCATTGAACATGGCAAGTTACACATTTTGGGGCGATACGAACTCCGATGGTGTAGTAGACAGGCTGCTTGATCGAACTGTTGCCTCTGCTGACAATAAAATCTTCTTCAAGAATATTGTGACAAGCAGCACGTGGATAAAGCCGGGTCAGACAATGGTATTTGAAGTTCGCGGTGATGTTGCTTCCAACTTAGTGAACAACACTCTGCAGCTTGCTTTCGACTCCTCTTCACCCATGTACATCGAAGCGGATACAAAGACGGAGATACTCAGCGGCATTTCCACAAACGGAGTGTGTGATTCGGCTTCCTGCCAAATCTTTGTTCACACGACACCTTCAAAGACGTGGAATTTTGCCAGCCAGGGTAACCTGTACGTATCAAAAGATATTGAGTCTGTGCGATCGCGCCAGCTGCTCGGCGGAACTGTCGGTGATCCAGTCCTGCGTGTAAACCTCCGTGCAGATCTTGAGGATATTGATGTCACACTTCTGTCGATTGTGAACGGTGGGCCTTCCGGATCCATTAGTCGTTTAGATCTTTATCGTGCTGGCGAGACAACGCCTTTTGCTAACGCAACTCAGGCATCATGCGGTGTCACCGTTGGAGAAAACGTCTATTGCGCCGTAATGGTGAGTGGACAGCTGACCATCCCAAAGAATCAGGAGCTTGATGTGATCATTCGGCCAAAAATCAAATCCGATGAAGAAGATGGTCGAAGCGGTGAAAACATCCAGTTGCAAGTTATCGATCTAATCGGAAATCCGGACATCGCCGCTCGTGGCGCTGTATCAATGAATACGATAATCGATAACAACGGTAACACGACTGCTGAAGGAGAAATTTTCATCGGAAGAAATTCAGCAGGGCCAAACACCACGTCAATTGTTGGTGCAAATAACCATGTCGTCATGAGCAAAATCATCTCCATCACAAACGTTAACCCCGACGCAAACGGTACGCAGATTCCAATCGGAAACGGACGTACTATTGCGCAGTTTCAATTTGCGGGTGCTGCAAACATGAACACCAAGAACGGTCAGAATAAGTCTGTTCTGACGAACATCATCTTCACCGTCAATGCAACCAACATGACCTTCGACAAGAACTCATTCAAGGTCTACAACAAAGCTGATGTGTCTGTGAAGGCGCCATGTGTGATTGTCGATGACACGGGAACATCTCCGTACTACGTCGCTTGCTGGGACATTGCAACTTCCGGTGTAAACACCGATGTAACATCCGGCTCGAGCACAATCTTCGCCCTAGAAACAAGTATCACAAACCCCAATGTGAACCCTGGCGCATCGTCCTTGCAGGTTTCACTGGACCGCTTCAATGACATTACACTCAACGGTGTATCCAGCAGCCTCAGTCACATTAGCTGGCAGGACAAAGATGCTGTCACAACGAGCAATAACTTCTTCTGGATCGAAAGCCCGGAATCAGTGATCAACTCCACGCAGTACGTCCGCTAAATTCCTCAGAATTTCAACGACAAAAGTCCCTCTTTGGAGGGATTTTTATTGTGATAATGAATATCTATCCAGCCCTTGCTTTAGCAATTTATCTTGTACTAATTTTTTAACCAATTGATTGAGCCATGGTCGAAGTTCCGGATTCCAGTCGATGCAAATCTGCCGGCCAATTTCCTCCTCGGAAAGACCTTCCTGTGCATCACGCAGAGCTTCGACGATCTTTCCGCGGAAGATGCGATTGGGAATATAGGTAGAACCAACATAGCGACCGGGCTCCTTTTTTAGATTCTCCTTTGCCGCCCCTCGAACCGGCGGCACCCAGTTCTCCTTCGTTGCTTTCATCAATCCACGTTCGGTTAAAATGCACTGATCCCACTTGGGGGAAGATTTGGTTTGCACGAGCGATCCGTAATCCATGAGGGCGGCGTGCCAATTAGCAGCTGATAGCTGATAGCTGTTAGCTTTTAGAGCTGATTGGAGAACCTGCTCTGCGATCTTCAGTAACTCCTTATCGGACATCTGATATCTGCCATCTGCATTCTCCGGCCCTATAAATGTTCGATGAAGGATTCTCCTGATGTTCGTATCAATGCACGGCGTCGGGATGTTAAACGCGAAGTTGCGGATTGCGGCAGCGGTGTAGGGGCCAAGGCCTTTAATTGACAGTAATTGATTGTAGTCCGATGGAAAGACTCCGTCGTAATCGATGACGACTGATCGGGCTGCATCGCGAAGGCGAAGAGCTCGGGAGTTATAGCCCATCCCTCTCCACGCCATGATTACATCGGCATTTGATGCATCGGCCAAATTTTTGATAGAGCCGAACCTATCAATAAAATTTTTGAACACAATTATTACTCTACTCACCTGTGTCTGCTGGAGCATCACTTCGGAGACCATCACGCGATAGGCACGTTCTGTATCGTCAGGAATATCCATATCACGCCAAGGAAGCGTGCGTTTATGTGTCGCGTACCATTCCCATATCGCCTCGGTGAAGCCGGTGATCTGCTCCTCTATTTTCACGATAAAATGGTAGCAGCATGATGCATCTGAGCGTACTCTTTCGCTTCATTTTCGCACATGAAGACTCTCTTCTCCGTTTTTCGTCGGCATATTGCAGAACGTCCAGGCTGGTACGCTATTCTCGGCGTGCTGATTCTGTTCACATCCGCGCTCTGGATAGCCGAGCCGCTGTTTGCGACCTATGCCATTAATCAGATGCTACGGGTGCAAGATGGCACTGATGTAAATTACCCCCTACTTTTCGGGCTCTGGCTCGGATTGTTTGTACTGGTTTCGGCAGTTCAAACTGTTCAAAAATTTGTCGGATGGAAACTGACGGAGTGGCTTATTCTTGGCTATCGCGAGCATGTCTATGATCACGTGCTACGACTCGGTATCGCCTTTCACACCCGTCAAAAAGCCGGTGAAGTCGTCAAAATTCTCGATAGCGCCGCAGATACCCTGGCCGATCTACAACGTCAGTTATTGATTCAGCTGATCCCATCGTTTCTCTCCGCAGCGGTGTTTCTCGCAATCGGATTTTCATTCAGCCCATTACTCAGCATGGTGCTGGTGTTCAGCATCCTTTTGTATCTCGGCATCGCGTTAGTAGGAACAAGACGAACCGCACTGCTGCAAAGCGAGGTGAATGATCTGTGGGTGCGATCGATTGGACGTGCGTACGACGCGGTGACTAACGTCTTCTCGGTGAAATCCGGATCACAGGAACACGCGGAGCTGCAGCGCATGCGTGATGTCCATGTGGAAACATATGAAAAACAGCAACAGGTAAACCGGAAATGGGCAGTGGTCGAAGCGGTGAATTTTTTCATGCTCACGCGCATTCTTCTAACCGCCATCGGCATCTGGCTCTATGCACAGGACATTCTCTCGCTCGGACTGGTCTACTTTTTTCAGGCATCGTTCTTCCGCGTCCTGACGCCGTTTGAAATGCTGGGGAACATGCTCCCACAGTGGAACAAGCAGGTTGGTCGTGTTCGCCTGGCCGAAGATCTGCTCTCTATTCCTATTGATGTCCGCAATAGCGAGCATCCCAGGGTCATCGAAACGATTAAAGGAGAAGTTCGATTCGATCACGTGTCTTTCGAGTATCCGAAAGAGAAACAGTTCGACCGCAAGGCTTACAAAAACGGTCCTGTAAAAGAAGAGCCGCCGGAGGAAATGATGCCGGACCAAGATTCCGATCACGTCGAACACACAGATGCCGAATCACCGGACGCGCAGGCAACTGAATTGGAACGCGGAGTGCTGCATGACATCACCATGACTATCAAACCCGGAGAGCACGTCGCAATTGTGGGGCACTCTGGCGCCGGCAAATCGACGATCGCGATGCTCCTGAACAGATTTTACGACGTATCGAGCGGATCTATAGCCGTTGACGGCATCGATATGCGAGACCTTGATGTCGCATGGTGGCGGTCACGCATCGGCCTCGTGCTGCAGGATAACCTGATGTTCAACGACAGCGTCCTCGAAAACATCCGCTATGCCCGGCCTTCCGCCTCGAAAGAAGAGGTTATGGAAGCTGCACAGCGCGCTGCCGCATCGGAATTCATCGAGGAACTCCCGCAAGGGTATGACACGTTGATCGGCGATCGAGGAATTCGGTTAAGCGGTGGCCAGCGCCAGCGAGTTGCCATCGCCCGCGCTATATTAAAGAAGCCCGACATCGTGGTGCTGGACGAGGCAACGAGCGCCCTCGATTCGGTTACCGAGCGGGCGGTTCAGCAAGGAATCAGTGGCCTCATCGAGGGGAGAACCGCCGTGATCATTGCCCACCGCTTATCGACCGTTCGTCGTGTCGATCGCATCGCTGTCCTGGAAAATGGCCGTATTACGGCATTTGCAGCACATGAGGAGCTGATGGCGACTAGTCCAACGTATCGGCAGATGGTGGAATTACAAAGAGAAGGGATGTTGGCTGAATAAAGGATACAAGGACACAGCAAACAAGTGTCCAAAGAATGACTAAAAACCAAGGTCCAGCGCATTTTTACTAGAAAACTTCTTTTATACTGGATCTTATTTGTGTCTTGGAAGCTGTATCTTGTGTCCTTGTCAGCGGGAGAGAGCCCTATTTCATATTGACCCGCTGGCACCGATTCCCTACACTTTCGCGGCATTTAGGGGGTGTCTTACCCTCAAACGTGTCATTTTCTTCCTTTTTTCCCCTCTCATTATGGCTGATGCTAAGAAATACGAACGCACCAAGCCGCACGTCAACGTCGGAACCATCGGTCACGTCGACCATGGTAAGACGACCCTGACGGCCGCTCTTTCCATCAACTTCTCTCCCGAAGGGGAAAAGAAGGATTATTCACAGATCGACAACGCACCGGAAGAGCGCGAGCGCGGTATTACCATCAACACCGCTCACGTTGAGTACGAGTCTGCAAACCGTCACTACGCACACGTCGACTGTCCTGGACACGCCGACTACGTCAAGAACATGATTACCGGTGCCGCTCAGATGGACGGTGCCATCCTCGTCTGCTCCGCTCCGGACGGCCCAATGCCCCAGACCCGCGAGCACATTCTTCTGGCCGGACAGGTCGGTGTGAAGTACATCGTCGTGTTCTTGAACAAGATCGACATGGTGAAGGACCCTGAGCTCGTCGAGCTCGTTGAGTCCGAAGTCCGCGAGCTTCTTACGAAGTACGGCTTCCCTGGCGACACAACGCCAATCATCCGCGGTTCCGCTCTTAAGGCGGTCGAAGGTGACGCAGAAGCAGTCGGCAAGCTCAAGGAGCTGCTCGACACACTCGACACCTACATTCCGAATCCTGAGCGCCCACTCGACAAGCCGTTCTTGATGTCCGTCGAAGACGTGTTCTCCATTAAGGGACGCGGAACGGTGGCAACGGGACGCATTGAGCAGGGTATCGTGAAGGTGAACGATGAAGTCG
>CAZUVN010000006.1:14713-26237 GCA_964623835.1 uncultured Candidatus Peribacteria bacterium | reverse complement strand
GCAGGAGCATTGAGTACATCGCATAATTGATTCACACTTGTCTCCACTTTCCTCCTTCCACTTTTTGTATGTGTTGCTCTCCTTATACATCTCCCAAAAAAGTTGTGAAGCTGTTCGGGCGCATCGGTGTCGGCCTCGGCCTCGCGTTTGTCGGTTTCGCTCATTATCAAGATCCCACTTTTGCAGAAGCAACCGGCCGCGGACTCGGCATGCTTGAGTCTCTCGGAATGGTATGGGGCTACGTGCTCCCAGGCTTGATGATTCTGGGTGGTCTGCTCCTCGCATTCGGTATTTTCCTAGAAGTTTCCGCATATGCATTGGGCATCGCATTGGCATCGATCATCGCCGGCACATTGCTCAAGTCTGCAATCGGCGGTATTTCCCTTGGTGACACCATGCCGATGGCCGTAAATGCAATCATCTGGCTCATCGCGCTTCAGTTTGTTATGAAGAAGCCATGCCACGGCGGTGCATGTGCAACAGGATGCGCTTGCGGTCCAAATAGCTGCAACTGCGGTCCAGATGCAATGGACAAACCAATGTCGACGATGAAAAGTGCACCAGTAATGCCGATGGCAACGAAGGCACCATCCATGTCCAAGCCTGCAATCAAAAAGCCTGCTGTAAAAAAGGCAGCGCCGAAGAAGAAATAATATTTGCTATCGATGATACAAAGGGCCTCTTGCAAAAGTGGCCTTTTTTATGTTTAATATAATTATGGATAAACAGCCTAAATTTGAGGCACGAATTCCGATTCTTGAAGAAGTTCGGACATGGGTAGAGGAATATCTTGTTGAGCCTCATCCCGACTTAGGCAGAAAAGGACCTGTATGTCCGTGGGCAAAAATATCGTATGAAAAGGGATTGTTGACGATTGATTCATCTAACACGAAACCTGATCATGATGAATTGGAATCCTATCTCTTAAGAAAATCATCTGAATTTTCAGCGGCTTCAAAAAATTACCCAGTGGAAGATCGTGAGTATCTAGTTTCCCTTATTGCAATGTCGGAATTTTCTACTGAAGCAGATGCGCAGTTAATGGATGGTGTCCAGGCATCATTAAAAGTAGAATTCATGAATAACGGATTAATGATTGGGCAATTCCATCCATTCAGCACAATCGGCGGCTTGCATAATCCAAACTTCCGACCGTTTTATTGTCCTGTACACTGTTTCGCTATTAGGAATATGATCGCATTTGATGATACGTTTATCGATCAAAATCTAGCCAAAGAAGATATTCCCAAAGCAGTAGCTGCTTACCTGAAGAAGTTTCAAGCAGTTGTTCCAATAGAGGTTTTGCAAAGCAGAGGATTAATTGATTAAGAAACCCCGCCGATGAGGTGGGGTTTTTATTTACAGATTTTCATCGCACCAGTCGAGCGTTGTTTTCAGGAGTTCTTCTTCTGTTCCATCTTCATCAAAATTATGACCGGCGTTTTCAATAACATGTAGTGAAGCATTTGGTGCATAGTCGGCATACGACCGGCACGCATCAACTAGTTCGCTCTTTCCTGCTGAAACAATCAGTAACGGAGATGAAATATTTTGAATAAGCACTTTTTCCTTTCCCTTCAGTGATTGTTCCTCTTCTACCAAGGGGCGATGCACGACAATTTCAAATGCCCATTCCAGTACATACGCATCCAGACCCGGTTCGAAACGAGCTTTGTCCAATGAGCTGCCAAAATTACCTGATGGATCCCACAACACGCACCCGCTGACATAAGTTTGATTGGCCATCATGATGGTCGGACAGCCGTAACTATGACCGACCAGAATTATGCGTTTTGCTCCGTTTGCATAAGCATATGAAATAACGTGGCCAAGATCGCGTGCCTGTGTCGTGAACGTCGACTCACGCAATTTTCGCGCATCATCGTTCCAGTCATACTGATTAAAACGAATAGAAGCATATCCGCAACTCTCGGCGATTCGCGATCCATTGTAGAAAATATGCTCGTCCATATGCCCCGTTAATCCGTGGACGAAAATGATCAGTGGCTGATTGAAGTCACCGCGCATTTTCGCATATATCGGCTTTTCGCCAGATAGTACGAGCTCTTGCTCCATGTTAGTCCACAATCTTATCAATCAATCCGTATGCGAGAGCCTCTTCTGAGCTGAGGAACTTGTCGCGCTCGGTGTCGATTACAACCTGTTCCAGCTTCTTGCCAGTATGATCGGCAATCATCTGGTTCAACATGTTCTTCATGCGAATGATGTGTTCAGCGTGGATGGCGATATCGGTTGCCTGACCTTCGGTTCCACCAAGCGGCTGGTGAATCATGATTTCGGAATGCTTGAGGGCAAAGCGCTTACCCTTTGCACCACCCATCAGAATAATCGCGCCGCCGGATGCAGCCATACCAAGACAGACCGTCGAAACGTCGGGCTTCACATGCTGCATGGTGTCGTACATCGCAAGAGTTGATGTGACTTGTCCGCCGGGGGAGTTCACGTACATCGTAATATCTTTCTTTGCGTCCTCTTTTTCTAGGAACAGCAGCTGGGCGATGATCACGTTTGCGACTTCATCGTTGATACCGGTTCCAAGGAAGATAATGCGCTCTTCCATCAGGCGGGAGTAAATGTCGTACACACGCTCACCGAACTGCGTCTTTTCGATGACAGTCGGGATCACGAAGTTTTGCGGCGTCAGATGTCCGCGGTTGATCTGCGAAGAAATGGATTGGATGGAAGGATGCATAGCAATTGAGAAGTGAGTAGTAATCTGTTCGCTTCTATTATATCTCGAAAGAGGGGGTTGGAGCAGTATGCATGCTACGGCGAATATGGTGTAATGGCGAAGAAAGTATGAAGATTCTTGAAGGCAACCAATGGCAACCGCTTGTAGATGGGATTCTTTCACAATCGAAGCCCCTGATAGTCGTTCTTGGCCCTACTGCAAGCGGAAAAACCGCATTTTCGATTAAAATTGCACAGTATATTTCACATGCTGCAATCATCAATGCGGACTCGCGCCAGCTCTACAACTACATGAACATCGGTACCGCCAAAATTACCGATGAGGAAAAGCAGGGAATTCCACATGTATTGTTCGATGTGCTCGATCCATCGGAAGATGTATCGATTGCGCAGTATAAAGAGATGGCAATGCGCGAGATTGATCGATGTCATGCCGATGGGGTCGTGCCGATTCTCGTCGGTGGATCGATGCTCTACATCAGTGCGGTTGTCGATGGACTCGATCCGTTGCCACCGGCCGATCAGGAGATTCGGAAACGCCTCGAAGCCGAGTGGGACGCCGATGACGGTTGGACGCTCTACGACAAACTGGTAGAAATTGACCCCGCAACGGCGAAGTCGTTTGAGAAGCAGAACAAACGCTACGTTGTTCGTGCAATGGAATTGTATGAGATGACCGGTAAACCGCCGTCACAACTCAAAAAAACGATGCCGCCGCCGTACAATATTCTGCAGTTTGGCATGCATTGGCCGCGTGAAGAATTGGTGCGACGTATCGATGAACGAACGCATCAATTATTGCAGTCCGGATGGATTGAGGAGGTCGAGGGATTGGCTGACAAAGGATATACGATCAATGATCCGGGAATGAAAAGTCACGGGTACCGGGAAATTATGCAGTGGTTGTCGTCGGAAGATCGAAATGTGGAAGAACTGGAGCACGTAATTGCCGCAAAGACACGGCAGTATGCAAAGCGCCAGATGACCTGGTGGAATGATGATGAACGGATTGTGTGGATTGATGGCCGAGGAGCAGAAGGATTTGTCCTAAACCAGGTAGATTACCCGGTAATATCTATGGAGTAGATCCGCAGTCGAAGAGCTGCGAATCATTTTCTTTTTGCAAAAAATCAGCATAGTATACAAAGGAGCTGATATTCCCCGTTCGGACTACCTCGCTGCTGCAATGTCTGAACATACACTGCGTCGGAACTGACTCGCTCGATCGATAAGCCGGCGCGATTCGCGACCAAGTGGGGTAACCCAGGTTACCATGGCGGTCGATATACAGCTCATCTTGGAGGACATTCCGTCCTCCAGCACGATACCGGAGCAGCAGTCGGTATCGTGTTTTTTGGTGTACAACCATCCACTCTGGTAGCATTCAGTTGATGGCACTGACGCTCAAAACACCGCTTGCATCTGTTCTTCGTACAACGAAGGATCATATCGACGCGCTCGATGCGATGGGGCTAAAGACAGTGGGGGACTTGTTGCTCTACTTGCCTCGTGCACATGAAGATTTGAGCAATATCGTCACGCTGGCCGATGTGCCCGTTGGCCAGAAAGCATCTTTGCGCGGGAAAATCGGGACTATGAAAGTGACGCGGATTCGTGGCGGTCGCCAAATTGTCAGCACGATTTTTACCGATACCGAAGGCGGAACTGCGGAAGCGATCTGGTTTAATCAGCCGCACGTTAAACGGATGTTGCCCGATGAATCGGAAGTGGTACTTACCGGAAAAGTATCGGAGAAGGGGTACAAGTTGCAGCTCCAGAGTCCGCAGTTTGAAATTGCCGGATCGCAACCGTTGGTTCATGCAGGGCGCTTAGTTCCGGTTTATCCGCAGCACGACATTATCAGCACGCGGTGGCTGCGTGAAAAAATGGTGCTGATAAAAGATGCGATTGAACTGCTGAAAGAAACATTGCCGAAGCAGGTGATTGAAGAAGAGGGATTGATGACGAAACGCGAAGCAATTACGGCGTTGCATTTTCCCGACAAGCCGGACGATGTCATGCGTGCGCAACATCGTATGGCGTTTGAAGAAATGTATCACGTGCAGTGCGATGCATTGGAACGGAAGAAGCAGTGGCAGGGGGAAAGGCAGGAACGATTAATTATTCCTATGGATGTTGAGCTCATTAAAACATTCTTCGCATCGCTGAAATTTACGCCAACGAACAGTCAGAAGATTGCGATCTATGAAATTCTGCGGGACATGGAAAAAGATGTGCCGATGTCACGATTATTAGAAGGAGATGTTGGTTCGGGTAAAACACTCGTTGCAACTGCGGTGATGGCGACAGTTCATCGTCATGGAGCGCAGAGCGCCCTCATGGTTCCGACCGAAGTACTTGCGCGTCAGCATGCGGAAAACGTATCGCGACTGTTATTCACGTTGTATGACTATCTGCAGAAACAGGGCAGGGGAATGGATTTTCGATTACCGAACGTCGCGCTACTGACAGGATCAACCGGAACATCCGATGCATTCGCGATTAAACAGGGATTAATCGATGGCACCGTCGATATGGTGATAGGCACGCATGCGTTGATTGAAGACACGGTGCAATTTAGAAATCTCAAGTTGGTGATTGTCGATGAGCAGCATCGCTTCGGTGTGAATCAACGTGCGCGATTAAAAGACAAAGGCATGCCGCATTTTCTCGCGATGACGGCAACGCCTATTCCTCGCACACTCGCACTCACGGCATACGGCGATCACGATTTGTCCGTTCTTCTGGAGAAACCCGGTAATCGCAAAATTATTCAGACAAAGGTGGTATCACCGAATGATCGCAAAACTGTTGAATTGTTTATTGATAAGCAGATTGAAGACGGTCGTCAGATTTTTGTGGTCTGTCCGTTGATTACCGGGTCCGAAGCTGAGGAAATTAAAGAAGTGAAAAGTGTGGAGCAGGAAGTGAAGCGATTACGCGAAGGATTCCCACATCGAAAGATCGCGATGCTGCATGGGAAAATGGTTCCGGCGGAAAAAGAATCGATTCTCCGTGAATTCAAAGCAAAGTCGTATGACATTCTTGTTTCAACCTCAGTGATTGAAGTCGGCATTGATGTGCCAAACAGCACAATTATGATTATTGAAGGAGCGGAGCGCTTCGGCCTTGCGCAGTTGCATCAGTTCCGCGGACGTGTTGGCCGTGGCGATCATCAGAGTTACTGCTTCCTGTTTACGACGACACCGGAACAGGCGCGATCTCCGCGCTTAAAAGCGATGGAAGATTTTGACTCGGGATTCCAACTGGCGGAGATCGATCTCAAATTGCGCGGCCCCGGAGAGCTCTTCGGAACCCGTCAAAGTGGTTTACCCGATTTCCAGTTCTCACATCTTTTCCAACCTGAACTGGTCGTGAAGGCGAGGCAGGCGGCAGAACGAATGATGGGAATATCGGCGGGGAGGTCGGCTTAATTTGACAGATCATTTATAATGTTTCTGTGAGTAATAAAGTTTTATCATTAGGCGGTTGGTGTAATCATCTTGAACAGATCGGCGCTCCATATAGCGGATTTTTAGATTTTACCCCTCAACAGAGGAAAGAATATACCGAAGACCTTCACCACATAGTCCAGCATATTGCCGATGAAATCGGTAAGGTGAAATTGCTTGTTGATAGACTGATTGAACAGCATAAACCTGCTGACAAATTTGCTCTTTATATTGACCATCCGGTTCTTCTTGAATCGATTAAGTCGGATGATCTCATACTGGAATTGGGCCATATCGCAGGATATTTTCGTAGAACTCCGGGGTTTAAAGACCGCGTTCATGAAGAGGATTCCACATTAGCCTTGTTAGCGTCGGAAATGGCGATTGTTCGAATCAGTGTCAGGCATTGGAAAGCGCTTTTGTCCGATCCATTTGTTTGTGAGGCAGAAGGTGTGCGTGAAATTATGGACGCTCTCACAGAGCTCCCATCATGATTTCCCGTTGTTTCCCGCATCTAGATCGCTAAAATACGTAGGAATTCCCCATTTTTCTCATGGCTGACGATCAGACAACCGGTACCAACCCAGTTCCACCTCCTCGCCCCGGAGATGCCGTGCCCGAAGGTGGATTGGATCCCACACAGGTGTTTGCCACGCCGCCTACACCTCCGCAGGCAATGCCTCAGCCGCCAGCAGGCGGAATGGGTGATGACGCCGGTATGGGTGACGATGGAACTGGTGGTGCTCCACCACCGCAGGATCAAGGCCCACCCCCTCCGCCACCCGGAACCGTGGCAACAAAAGAAATGGGGTACGACGACGAAGACATCCGCGTGCTTGGTGAAGTAGGCAATTATCGCTTCGGTTCCATCAGCATCGGTCTGACGAATGACAATATTCCGGTGCCCGCGCATCCGGAAACCGCTTTTGATGAACAGACATTCCTGGTGCTGCTCCGTGGCAGCATCTCGCTGACGCGTGACGAAAAATGGCGCATTATTCAGGCTATTCCCAAGCTCAGTCAGTTCCAGCTCGATGAACTGCAGAAAATTTTAGAAGAAGAGCGCCGCAAATTCAGCGAGCTCTCGCCAAAGCATTTGTTGCAGCTGATGAAACTGGAGCAGAAGCACAGCGAAGACTGGAAGGATCTGCAGTCGATGTACATCCAGAGCCAGGCACAGCAGACCGAACAGGCGCAGGCGGATGAGATTCGAAAGCAGCTGGGACTGTAAGCGTGTCATGGTGAGCGGAGACGAACCATGAAAACGCGGTGTTAATCCCTCGTCTCCGCTCGGGATGACACCGCTACACGTTCAAATGAAACACCCACATCAACCCAGCTCCAACAAGAGCAAGCAGCACGCCGATAATCGCTTTGCTTCCCGCTTTTTTATGCAGGTCGGTTAGTCCAAGGAAGAGAAAGGTTCCGAAGGCGAAGCGTAGGACTAGTGGCGATGAAGCCAGTCCTTCGATTGCCGGAATGTCGTACGGAATCCGGCCGTCGGCGCGGTAATTTCCCGCAAGGAAAATGATGCCGTACCACGCCATTAACCAACCGGCAAACAGGCGTAATGTCTGGAGAAGTGGAATGTAGTCGACGGTTTCGACAACTTCCTTCGTTGTCTTCGATGTTCCGGTGACAGTCCACGCCGGCGTTTCGCTGAATCCTATGGTCGAATCTCCCGCAAGCTCTTCGACCGTCAATCCACGTCGATGCAGTCGCTCGCGTGCTTGCTGTGGGCTTTCTGCATCAATACTTCCGCGTTCCAATGTTCCTTCTGCCGTTCGTGCGACGTACGGGAATGAGGGCATATATGTAGCTTATAGCTTTTAGCTTATAGCTTCCAGCGCGGTAATAAAAACCGGGATGCGCGCACTATGCTGCACCCCGGTTTAGAGATGGCATAAATACGATCAGCTTTGTGGCTTTAACTGTTCTGTAATGTATCGGACAGCCCATTCAAGGTTTGCGGGGCCGGTAATCACGATATGGCGGCCACCGGTCCAAGAACGAATGCCGGTAACGGTATCACCGCTGACCGTCACCGATCCATCCGAGGCTGCATTGCCCGAGACAAGATCGACTGACAGCGGTCCTTCTCCAAGGTTATTCATTTCGGACGGGCCGATTTCGACATGCCAGAATGTGGTGGACGTTGCACCAAACGACTTAAACCACCAGTTGCGATGAACCGGGAAGCAGAAGCCGATGTGTGACGAGCAGTACTGCTGTGTCCAGTTTTCGGCACCTTGCTTGTCCTTAGCCATGATCGCAGCCTTGGCTGTCAGATCGGCAGATGCTTGGAAGGTTGTCGATGATGTTGCAGCACTAGGAGTAGACGACGCGGGAGCGATTGATGATGCAACAGGAGCTGCAGATGAGATTGCTGGAGCAATCGACGAAGCAGGTGTTACGGATGCGGGAGCGGAAGACGCAACAATCGACGATGCAGCTTCCGATGATGCAGACCCAGGAACACACATTCCTCCGCAATCTGCGCCACCGTTCATAGGATCACAGCTGTCGGATGGATCATCGACGCACGTCTGACCGTCGGGACAGGCAATACCGGCAATGCCGCCGCAGAATGTTTTGCTAGATGTAGAAGATGAGGATGAAGACGGCTCCATCGACGTAATGCGTTCAACACGCATAATTTGACCGCCGGCCTCAACAGTCGGACGGACTGCACCAAGGACTTCAACTTTCATATCGACATAGGCGTTCAGCTCGACAGCATCGCTGTGGAGAAGAATGTAACGGCCGTCGTCGAGTCGTAATCTGTGTGTTCCTTCCATAAAAATACTGACACCTTGTTTTTCGACGGTGCCGCGGTACATCACATTTTTGGTCTCTGCGACGGTTGATGATGCTTGCTGTGACGCCGCAGAAGATTCGGTCTGATTGCCGTTGTCTGTACCTGGCGTACAAGCGCTGATGAGCAACACGGATGCCGCCAGAAGAAGAGAAGATTGCTTCATGAGAAAAAGGAGGAATACGGAACCCAGAGTATACCTCACATATGCACGTCTCCAAACGGTTCAGGGCTGAATTTAGCCTATTTTAAGAGTAATAATTGATCGCTATACTCGTTGCGGAGAGATGGCTGAGTGGTCGATAGCGCCTGACTTGAAATCAGGTGAGCCCGCAAGGGTTCCGTGGGTTCGAATCCCACTCTCTCCGCCACTTATTGTTTACAGCATCCCTTCCGGCAAATCATGCGTCGATGCCCCAAGGCGCTTACGCAGCTGCTCGTTGCTTGGCAGCTTTTCGGTTGGAACATCACGCTTTTTCCAATAACTGCGCAGCATCTCTAAATATTCCTTATCGTTGATAATTTTCTCAACAAATGGCTGTGCTGCGTCGCGGAAACGGCTGGTGCCCAAGTGCTGCATCAGCATGTAGAGCGAAGAGACGAACGAATCTTCACCACCGGTTACTTCCGTCGTCAGTTCGTCCTGCACTGCGTTAACGATACTGTCGGCATCCAATCCTGCAAAGAACATTAGGTCTTCTGCCTTGCCGGATGGGAAGTAGTGATTCAGTCCGAGCCTACGAAGCGAACAGGGGAGTTGGAAATCGGCGATGATATCAGCAACCTGCGTTGCAAGACCTCCTTCGGTGTTGTGATCTTCGACGACAATCAGATGCACAGTCTCGAGTGCAGCCTGAATGACTGCCGCTGCATCAATTGGGCGAATACACGAAACGTTGAGCACACGGACGTCATCTAATTGATCCGCCGCTTCAATAGCTGCATGCACACAGCTACCTGTTGCAAGAATTGTGGCTTTGTCAGACATGTTGCCGTTACCACGAACAAGATCGATCTTTCCGTCATAGATATAATCAGCGCCGTACAGCACCTCACCGTTTGGCGTAGTGATCTGTGGATGATCGGTTCGTGGGGAGAATACAAAGACGTTCTGATGTCCTTCGGCAATAATCTGTAACGCTTTCTCCGCCATGGCGCCGCTCTGGTTCGCATCAGCGGGCATCCACACCTGTGAATGATGAAATGGAATATTCAGATAGTTCTGTTCTTGATGCGTTTCACCGTCTTCACCGACACTGAGACCTGCATGTGTGCCATCGTGAATAACACCGCAACGCGTGTGAGCGCAGTTGATGTCGATTAATCGCGCATTCGCACGCGCTTCGTTGGTCGCGAATGCAGCAAAGGTATAGGTGATTGGCAGTAATCCTGTTTGACGCATACCGGCAGCCATCATTGCCATGTTCGCTTCGGCAACTCCAACGTTGATGACACGGTTTGGGAATTCTTTCTGAACCTTGTCGAAGCCGCCGGAACCGGCAAGGTCCGCGTGTAATACGACAATCCGTTCATCGTGCTTCATCAATTCTTTCAGATACGTTGCGCCGAACTCTTTGCGCGCCGCTGCTTTATCGGTAAAGACCTGTCGCTTGAATCCTTTTTTCGTACCCCAATCGAGTTCGATATCGGTCTGCGTTGGCTTTTTTACCGTGTAGCGCTTTTCCTCCGCAGCTCTAAAGGTTTCGTACGATGCAATTGCCTCATCGAAATCCGCTAATTCCGCCAGTGCTTTATCATGCTCTTCTTTGCTGAGCGGAGAACCATGATAGTTCTTTGTGCCGGTGTTCGATCCTTCCTCCATGAACGACACGCCCTTGCCCATGGTGGTGTAGTAGCAGATGAAGGTGGGATGACCGCTGGTGCTCCATGAATCTGCAAGATCTTGTGCCGCTTTCACCTGTGCGAGGTCATTACCATCTTGTACTTCGATCACGTTCCACCCTGTTGCATGGGCAATCGATGCAAAGTCCGTCGCAACGGTTTTACTCGGAAGATCTGACAGTTGAATGTCGTTCCAGTCGCCATGCACGACAAGATTATCGAGTTGCAGATGCGCAGCGAGGCGGAACGCTTCCATCACCTGACCTTCCTGACTATCGCCATCCGCAAGTAAGACGTCGACCATGCCGTTTTTTTTCTGATACTTCAGACCAAATGCGGTGCCAACTCCGTGACTCGTTCCTTTACCAAGTGGTCCGGTGCCAAAGGGAATATCACCAATTCCTGCTTCCACGTGACCGGGAAGACCTGCAGGAATGCGGAAGTTCTCGATAATTGCCTGAGGAGATGCGAGACGTGCATCGTCGCCATTGCGTCCGAACATCCATTGTAGTCCGTAGGACAGAAGACTGAGATGACCCGCGCTGATGCGCAGCGGCTGATCAACCGATGGATCGCGTCGCGTGCTCAAACTATAACCAAAGGTAAACGATGACAGAGGGCCACCGGGATGACCGGAGCTGTGTGCGGTTGGAGCGCGGACGCATAAATGCGCCATAATCGTATGTGCTGCTTCGTAGGCCTT
>CAZUVN010000006.1:12121-14613 GCA_964623835.1 uncultured Candidatus Peribacteria bacterium | reverse complement strand
GGCCCACTCCTAATCGTCTCCACGCTGCCATTCCAATCATGAATCGCATCCATAATCACTTCTTTGCGATAGACGTAGTTTTCGCCGCGCTTGGTGCCGACGTCATGCGTAATGAAGTTGCGATTGTCATAGCCGACAATCACCAGCACGTGATACGGCGGGCCATCGCCGGAGTAGTACGGGTTGCCGATGTCCTGTCCTGCGAGTGGGACAATCACCGGATTACCGTTCGCAAGTTCTTGTTGAATGCGCGCAATAGATACGTCTGCCCCTTCTAGTACTTCTGCTTCGTAGCCGAACATATCCCGCGCGACATCAGCGAGTTCAAACATGTCGATGTCGATGGGGAGGCCGACCGATGTTTCGTGTGCGACCATTGTTTTGATATCGCGATCCATGATCGTGTTATCCAATGCTGTTCCTTCTAAATAGTGATGCACGATAATCAACGATGCCTCTTCACACGCTTCATCGTAGGGAGGATCCCAGTTGCCGGTTGGCGCTTGTGAGGCAAATGGCATATCGATGCGCACCGATGCAGGTGTTGATGTTGCTGCTTGTGGTTTAGCAGAGGAAGCAGGACGAACAGATGCTGCTGCAGCGGATGAAATCTGCGGATCAACCGTCGTTCCAGGAGCGGTATCCGGTTCAGCTTCTATGGATGAAGCAGCAGATGAGGATGCATCATTCGGCTGCGTGATTACAACCTCCTGCTGGCAGGCTGTTAGAAGCAGTGCAGATAGGAGTCCGATCGAAGGAGAGAGGTATTTCATAGGGAGGGGGAGAAGATATCGTCGGTGTTTAGACGGATGAGCGCAAGAGAACTGTCAGGGAATATTCGTGCGTTCAGAATCTGCCAGAGTACAATTACCGTACACTTCCTTTCTTCCACATGAAATTTTTTCTTGATACAGCGAACGTCGAACAGGTAAAGCTTGCAGCAGCTCTCGGTGTTCTCGATGGCGTGACAACCAATCCGTCACTTGTCGCAAAAGAAGGAAAAGATGGTTCGGCGAGCTCACCACAAGTTTTCAAGAAGACAGTATTGGAAATGTGTAAGTATGCCCCAAACGTTAGTGCACAGGTCACAGCGACCGATTTTGAAGGAATGAAGAAACAAGGAACGGAGTATGCAAAGTGGCACAAAAACATTGTCGTGAAGGTTCCAATGACCGCGGAAGGCCTTAAAGCAGTGTCTTACTTCGCCTCAAAAAAGATTCGCACGAACGTAACACTCGTATTCTCGGTTCCTCAGGCCATTCTTGCGGCGAAAGCAGGCGCGACCATCATCAGTCCGTTTATCGGACGTTTGGATGACATCGGAGAAGATGGCATGCAGCTGATCTCCAATATTTTGGACGTGTGGGGCAACTACAACTTCAAAACAGAAGTGCTCGTTGCATCTGTGCGACATCCCATGCATGTGGTCGAAGCAGCACGCCTCGGTGCACACATTTCGACTATGCCGTATGACGTGTTCGAGAAATTGGTGAAGCATCCATTAACAGATGCGGGGCTTAAGAAGTTCCTTGAGGATTGGGAGAAGGTGTCGAAGAAGAAATAGCTTCTAGCTTTCAGCTTTCAGGACTTCTACCATAGCTTCGTATGCAACTTGGTCTTATCGGTCTTGGCACCATGGGCGCGAACTTAGCGCGCAATGCAGCTCGTAACGGTGCACGCGTCTCAGTCTACAACCGCACATCGGAAAAGACCGATGCGTTTATGGCAGCGCATGGATCGGAAGGGGAGTTTGTTGCAGCCAAGACAATCGAAGAGTTTGTCAGCTCGATGCAAAGTCCACGGGCAATTGTATTGATGGTGAAAGCGGGGGATGCAGTAGATGAGATGACCGCACAGCTTCTTCCTCATCTCTCGCAGGGGGACATTCTGATTGATGCTGGAAATAGTTACTATCGCGATACGGAACGTCGTGTAAAAGAGCTGCAAACAAAAGGAGTGAGATTTGTCGGAATGGGCGTTAGTGGCGGCGAAGAAGGAGCATTACATGGCCCAAGTATGATGCCTGGCGGTGACAGAGAAGCATTTGCTCATTTGAAGCCATTACTGACAAAGATGTCTGCAGATGATGGTGCAGGTGGAAAGTGTGTGTCCTACATTGGCGATGGTGGTGCGGGACACTTCGTCAAAACGGTGCACAACGGTATCGAGTACGGCGTGATGCAGTTGATTGCTGAGGCGTACGATCTATTAAAGCGGCTTGGGGGACTGACGAACGCAGAGCTTCATCAAACATTTTCAACATGGAGTAAGAGTCCGGAGCTGAAAGGATTCTTGATGGAAATCACCGCGCAGATTTTTGTGGTGAAAGATCCGGAATCTGGAAACGATCTGCTCGATATGATTAAAGATGCAGCCGCACAGAAGGGGACTGGCAAGTGGACGACAGAGTCTGCGTTCGATTACGGCGTGTCGGTGCCAACCATTACCGCCGGTGTCGATGCACGCATTCTGTCCTCTGCAAAAGAATTCCG
>CAZUVN010000006.1:0-12021 GCA_964623835.1 uncultured Candidatus Peribacteria bacterium | reverse complement strand
TTTACTCTTCTCAAAGCGCTTTCGTCAACAATGCTGCCCCAACAATTCCCGCATCACGCATGGTCGCTGCAACAATCGCAGGAAGGGGAGTGCCCGGTAGAGTCCACTTCTTCAGCTCAGCAGTAATTTCCTCAATGTGTTTTAAGAGTGCATGACCGGCAGATCCACCGAAGACGATGACATCGGGGTCCAGCATGTAGGTCAGCGTTGTGCAGAGCCAGGCTACTTCGCGGTAGATATCCGGCTGCATGAACGAGCAGACCGCGCCTTCCAAATAGTCCTCGGGAGTTTGTGCTTCTTCGCAGCGCTTACCCATCGCGGTTCCGGAGAGGAATTGTTCGACGCGTCCACGCTTATCGTCTGGATCATCGTATGGGGGCTTTCCCGGCATCATCAGCATATGGCCGATTTCCGCTGCATAGCCGTGCGCTCCTTCAAACAATTTGCCATCAATGACTAACCCACCACCGACACCGGTGCCGAAGGTGATACCAATCACCATCTTGTAATCTTTCGCACTGCCCAGACGCGCTTCTGCGAGCACAAAGCAGTTCGCATCGTTGCCGACAAACACCGGGAGTCCAATCCGCTCGGTGAGAATCTTTTTAATCTCCCAATTGTCGCTACCTGGAATGTTCGGAGCTTTTATAAGGACACCTTCCGGCTGTCTAATCAAGCCCGGAACGCCAATGCCGACAGCAGTCGTTTCTGGCGTCTGTAAGCTCTTCACAGCTTCTACAACATCATCGACAACGGCGGCGAAGCCATCATCAGCTCTTGTTGGAATCGTCTTTCGGTCGAGGATTTCGAAGGTTTCAGCGTCAAAGCGCGCAAGTGCACACTTGGTACCGCCTAAATCGACCCCGATTACATGGGATTGTGCCATCAGAGGCACAATACCACATCCGGTTGTAGGTGGCAGCCCCTTCTTGCGTGACAAACAGAGCGACCTCTGACAGTATATGAGACTTCTAGACCGTACACCCTTTCTCTATGCGGATCGAAGATGAATTTCTGGAGGCGTACGACGCATATGCAGATGCAATTTTCCGGCATTGTTATTATCGACTGTTTGATCGTGAGCGTGCGCGGGACATCATGCAGGACACGTTCGTTCGCACGTGGGAATACCTTCGTAAGGGCGAAAAGGTCGATAATATCCGCGCGCTTTTGTATCGAATCGCCAATAACCTGATTATCGATTACGTTCGCAAAAAGAAGGAAACGTCCCTCGATGCAATGCAGGAAGAGGGGTTTGATCCTGCGACGGACGACGATATGGCGCATGTAGGTGAGCGGCTAGATGGTGCACAGGCCGTTGAGGCTCTCAAGCAACTCGATGATTCCCATCGTGAGGTGTTGGTCATGCGTTACGTGAATGGGCTGGAGCCCGCAGAGATTGCTAAAATTACGGGAGAAAGCGCCAATACGGTTTCGGTACGTTTGCATCGCGGACTGAAGAAACTCCGTGTACTTATTCGTTAAGCAATATTTTTCTGTTTCATCAATATCTTTCGTGTTACCTTTGTAAGAGATCGTATTCTCTCACGTCACTACTGTCACATGGACAATCCAGCGGATTCCCTACCGGGGGATCATCTGCGACCGGAAGAGCAGGAAGAGGTGAAAGAAGCACTACGCTTGCATATGCAGGCACATCCGGCGCTGACGACATCCCACAGCCAATCCTTCCAGGAGCGATTCCAGGAAGAGGTGTCAGTGTTGTTAGATGGGGAAGATGTGCTCCAACCTCATGAAAAAGAGATGTTCAAAGAACGTCTTGTGCGTTTCATGGAGGATCATCCGATTGATGCTGACGAGCGCGTACCTCTCAATGTTCGTATTGCGGAGATGCTGACATCTTTTGCACGCGGACTGTTACCGCAGACAGCGGCAGCATTTGCCGTGGTGCTGGTTACTGGCGGTAGCATCGCATGGGCGGCCGAGGATACGCTTCCCGGTGATGTGCTCTATCCGGTCAAGACCGGCATTATTGAGCCGATGCGTGCGGCGATGGCGAATGATCCTGCAGCGAAGGCCGAAAAGGTGGCGGATTGCGCGCGGAAGCGTCTGCTGGAAGCGGAGAAGCTACTGTCCGGCGATCGTCTCACGGAGGAGAATTGGCATGAAATTCAGGGTAACATGATCGCGAATCTCGATCGTGCAGATACGCTGATCGCTTCCATTGCAGAGAGTGACCCCCAGACTGCTGCAACTCTTTCTGCCGATCTTAACGTGATGCTCGACACCTATCATCAGGTGTTCGGTGAAGTGGGTGTTGCGTGGTCCAACTCGGTTGCGGTTGATGCCGCGCAAATCATCAACTCGGCCGCCGTTCGCTTTGCCGCTCATCATGAGATGAATGAAGAGAAGCTACTCTCCGATGACGTGACGGCCGAAACATTAACCAAGCGTGTCGTGCATTCCGTTTCAAGTATTGTTAGTCGTCTTCCTGTGGATGATGGACATAGTGATACATCGACGTCCGTTCGCGGTCTTCTCAAGAACGCGGAAGAGCGTTTGGAGAAAGGTGAGTTCCGTGACTCGCTGAAGGCGGCACGCATGGCCATTCGCAAGGCGCAACATGCAGAAGCATTCAAACGTCTTGGCTTATCACCCGAGGAGGAGGCTGTAGCCGACATATCAAGTACGGCATCATCCGCTTCTGGCATGCCTGTAACGGCCACAAAGGAGATGTCCTCCGCCACAACTATTACTCCTGCCGCTGCGGTGACGGTGGAACAGACTGACTCGTCATCCGTCACACTGTCGTCATCGGTGACATCATCATCAACATCAAAAAAAGAGACGGAGACACAGTCATCAAGCGTTATTGTTGAGCATGTATCCTCATCGGCTGCCGCCATTGAATTGCCCCCGACGTTGCCGCTTCCACCCGAGGTAACGGAGGTCATCGAAGAACTTCCGTCTCTGCTTCCGTAAGCATGGCGCGCATGTTCGATCCTGCATCATCGGAGCCTTTTCCCGTCAGCCGCAGTAAGCTGGAATTGTTTTTGGAATGTCCGCGCTGCTTTTTTCTCGATCGCGTGTACGGCGTAGGCCGTGTTGACGGGTACCCTCTGTCGCTGAATCTTGCAGTCGATGCGTTGATGAAGAAGGAGTTTGATTTTCATCGCCTGCGCAATGAGCCTCATCCGGTGATGACGATGTACGGTGTCGATGCCATTCCGTTCCGTCATCCCGATTTGGAAACATGGCGCGACACGCCGCAGGGCATTCGCGCGTTGCATGGATCATCGAATATCGAATTGTTCGGACTTGTTGACGATATCTGGGTTCATCCCGATGGATCACTTGCGGTCGTCGACTACAAAGCGACAAGTACTGCGGCGACCATAACGCTCGATGACCGTCACAGTTACAAGCGGCAGTTGGAGGTGTATCAGTGGTTACTCCGAGCAAATAACTTCGTGGTGTCCAATACCGGCTACTTTGTGTTTGTGAATGCGACCCGCGATCGCAATATGTTCGATAGGCAGCTGGAATTCACGATGCAAATTTTGCCGTACGAGGGATCGGACGGATGGATTAATGACGCTTTGATGGCAGCGCGGGAATGTCTGATGTCCGACGTTCCGCCGCCATCGACAGGGGATTGTGAATGGTGCGAATATCGGAAAAAGGCCGGTCAGATTGAGGGTTGATCACCCTTTCTTTTGCTCATCCAAAAGAAACAGCCTTGTTAATAAATATATAAAAATCAGACTTATTACATGCGTCGGCCAATCGCTCAAAAACATGATATGGGATGTGGCATTGCGTGTACTGCGTTTGTACTTGGATGCAGCTATGAGGTCGCATGCAAACTTCTGCATAAATCTTCGGATGATGCACAAACCACAGGAGTTTTCTGTCGTGAGATCGTCTCAGCATTAGAAGTGAAGGGGCTGTATGCCGAATTCAGATACATTAAACGTCGAGTACGAAAAAAGATTTATCAGGATGGCGTTATTGTGTTCGTTGTTCGTTCCAAGCGATATCCGTATGGCCATTATTTGTGCCGTTGGCAGGGGAGATGGATGGACCCGTGGATCAATGGTCCTGATTCTTGGGATCTCTCAATGGCTAAAGCAGGCTGGAGAAAGCGGCTGCCGGGTCAGGCAATCTATGCAATTTTCGTTCAAAGAGGCTAATTCTCTCTTTCCGCAGGGCCGTTTGATTCGTATACTCCCCGAGCCGCGGAGAGGTGGCCGAGTGGCTGAAGGCACCACACTGCTAACGTGGCAGGCTCGCAAGAGTCTCGGGAGTTCGAATCTCCCCCTCTCCGCCAGTATTATTCAGCTTTAGTCATCACATCGAACCCATCAACGGTCGTCACATCAAGCGTATTGTCGTTCAATTCGTAAGTCTCGAGCAGTATATCGAGCAAGGCGTAATCGACGAGGACGCAACCCATGCTGTAGTAGCGCTTATCGGTTTTGAGCAGATCGTCGATGTTTGCAACGCTGTGGATGCCATAGCGTGTTTCCTCGGTGCCATCCTTGTAGAGACGCATAAACGTGCCGTCTTTACCGAACGTCAGACGATCGGTCTGGATATCGATCTCGCGTGCAATCCAGCTTTCTGACGGCGTAGCGGCGAAATACGTTCTGCCACCGTAGTTAACAACGGACTGCTTCCCTGAGGCGATTTTGGTGCTCGTAAAGGTTCCATCCTCATGAATGAGATATCCCACGTTCTCGGCTGTATCGGCAACGAAACGGTCGCCCTCCATAGGCTCCCATTGGGAGAGGGGAACGTACTGAGTAGCAAGCGGGTTGCTGCTCATCATGACCAAGCCGACAACAGCGGAGAGCGAACCTAACAGAGGGTCTCATCGTACTTATGAAACAATTATTGGTCAATGTCTATAATCCGTACATTTGCTCTTGCATATGCCAAAAGAGGGGATACGAACCCCTATAGACTGACCGTTTTTAATCATTATTGTATAAAAAATGTATACAAAAAAGAGTAGATCGAGAGAATTGCCAGATTGCAATGTTCTGCGCTCGGATCAGACGGCTGCGCTATACTTACTGCAATGCCTGAAAAGCCTCTTCATATCCCCGTCCTACTTTCGACCGTTCTTGATGTTTTACAGCCTCAAATCGGTGAATCGGTCTTGGATGTCACTTTGGGTCTAGGTGGCCATGCCGAGGCATTTTTGGAGAAGATCGGTGATTCTGGCCATCTGACAGGGTTAGACGCTGATATGGCAAATCTGCAGCTTGCCCGTGAACGCTTATCGCGTTTTGGCGACCGAGTGTCATTCGTACATGCGAATTTCGGCCAACTGCCGGAACTCGGCCTTGATGCATTCGATATCGTCTTTGCTGACTTGGGTGTCAGCTCTCCGCATTTTGATGACCCTGAGCGCGGATTCTCGTTCCGTTTCGACGGCCCGCTTGATCTTCGCTATGACCGGACCCAAGGACCGACCGCGGCGGATGTAATCCATGCATCGGACGAAGAGTCGGTTATCCGCTGGTTGAAGGAATACGGCGAACTCTGGAAAGAAGGAAAAAGAATCGGTCAGGAGATTGCAGGCAAGCGGCTCGAAACCACAACGGAGCTGCGCTTAGTGATTGAAAAGTTATTCGGATTCCGTGCAAAGAGAATTTTGCCGCAGGTGTTCCAGGCGTTGCGCATTGTCGTCAACGATGAGATGGGAGTGCTGCGCACATTGCTCGATGAAGGATTGCTACTGCTGAAACCCGGTGGGCGCATGGGTGTGCTCAGCTATCACTCGCTGGAAGATCGAATGGTGAAGCAGACGTTCAAGGCGATATGTGAACCACAGAAAGATGAGGTGACCGGACGGATCACCGTCGAAGCGCCGTTCGAGCCGATTATCAAAGGGGCAATTCAAGCCGATGACGCCGAACAGGAAAAAAATCCGCGATCACGCAGTGTTCGCTTCCGCGCAGTACGGAAGAGGAGCTAGAATGTCCGCCGTGCAGAATCTGTTCACACGTCGACAGGCAGGTACGGTGTCCCGCGCGTCGCTGGGAAAAATGGTCGACCAGAGCACCGTATTGCTCATGGTCGTAATCGGTGCGCTGATTCTTATTCTCGCGTTGATGATTCTGTTTCACGAGAACGCCAATGCGACGAAGGGGTACCGACTGCGCAATTTGGAACGACAACGCTCACAGTTGTTGTTGGAGGACGAAGTGCTGAAAATGCAGATTGCCGAACAGCAATCACTGGAAACGCTTCAGAACGATCCGGCGGTGCAGGCAATGCAGCCACCGCGTCAGAAACAACAGCAGTACTTGCGGATCGCTCCTGCGGCTAACCCGTGACGGTGAAATCACGTCATTAGAGCATAAAGCAGGAAATTGCGACAGTTCCGCTCTTACATGGAATACCGTAAGGTTGGCGGGATTACGGTCATGAAAAAATACCGCTTATCAGAACAGGCGTGGACAGTGCTCTTCATAGGAGTTGCGGCATGCTTGTTTGTTGTTCAGACAAAGCTCTCGCTGGAACCAGGTCAGGCGCCCAGATTCAGTTTGGAGCATATGAACATCGCGTTCGGGTACGGATCATCATCAAGTAGTAGCAGTCCTGCATGTGCTGGTACTGCGGGTGCAAACCAAACACTGCAGTATAACGGTCACTGTTACATGCTTTTCACCAGTGTCGATAAGACGTGGACCAATGCGAAAGCGGCATGTGCGTCGTACAGCGGTTCATATCTCGCATCCATCACAGCTTCCGCCGAGCACAATCAGATTGTCAGTGGATTCTCGTTTCCATCACAATCCACATTCTTTGGGTTTAACGATCTGACAACTGAAGGATCATTTGTGTGGGACCACGGGGAAACAGTCTCATATACCAACTGGCAGTCTGGGCAGCCAGATAACTCTGGCGGTAGTCAGGATTGCGCCGTGCTTTACCAACCCTTTAGTTACAAATGGGACGACAACAACTGCACAACAACGTATGACTATCTTTGCGAAATGACGCTCAATCCATCATGCGGAAATGGGACGAAGGAGAACGGAGAAGCATGTGATGACGGTGATACATCGTCGGGTGACGGATGCTCCGCGACTTGTACGGTGGAATCGGGGTGGTCGTGTACCGGTACGGCTCCGACGGTCTGCGCAGAGGTCTGCGGCAACGGCATCGTGACCTCCGGCGAAGAGTGCGATGATGGCAACACCAGTAACGGCGACGGATGCACATCGTCCTGCGATGAACAAAGTGGATGGTCATGCACCGGTGCTCCCAGCAGCTGTTCGACAACCTGCGGAGACGGCATTCCTGCGGGAGCCGAAGCGTGTGACGATGGTAATGCCGATGATGACGATGCGTGTAGGAATACCTGTGTGTACGCGACGTGCGGTGATGGTGTTGTGCAGGCGGATGGAGCAGACGGCGTCAATGGAACGTCCGATGATGAGGATTGCGATACCAGCGGAGAAAGCGCGTCGTGTGACGACAACTGCAGTGCCGTTGTCTGCGGTGATCAGAACATCAACGAATCCGCCGGTGAGCAATGTGACGACGGAAATGGCGCAAATACCGACGCATGTCTTAATAGCTGCGCCGTTGCAGCCTGTGGAGACGGCTATTTGCGATCAGGCCTTGAAACGTGCGAACCACCGGGAGTCGGAACCTGTGCGGCAAACTGTACCGAGGCGAAAGGAATCGGTGCGACTGCCATTCAGGAAGTAAATTACGCGCAATCGTCGTCTCGACGAGGCCCTCCATCCAATTGCGGCAATGGTATTCTGGAACCGGAGAAGGGCGAGAAGTGTGACGAAGGTCGATTTAATGGCCTATCGCCGCTGTGTAACAGGTGGTGTAGTGACACCTTCTGTGGAGATGGTGTCGTTCAGGCGCAAGGAGAGGAGTGTGAGCCAGTCCGTGAAACCGATGGAATGTACGTTGCACAAACATGCGGTGGACGCATGTGTACCATTCCTGTCTGTAATGATGAGGAAATCTGTCTGGGGGGTTGTACGTGGGTATTCTTGCCCGCATGTCGAGAGGCACAGCAGGCATCAAGCGCCCCTGCATTGTTTACTCCTCTTTCCTCTAGATCCATTGCAGTTGCAAGCGTGCCATCGTCTGTAACATCGTTTGTTCAATCGTCATCGGTGGCTCAAGCAACTGCGGTTTCTTCGTTCGTTACTACAACTTCATTGGCTTCTAGGACGTCATCTGTGTCATCTTCTTCTCTATCTTTGTTATGTGGGAATGGCGTCCGCGAAGGTAATGAGTTGTGCGATGATGGTCCTCGCAATTCGGACATGCTGCCAGACAGCTGCCGCACCGATTGCACGACTGCCACATGCGGAGATTCAGTAGCTGACTATGGAGAAGAATGTGACGATGGGAATGACATTTTGGGAGACGGATGCACGCCTCTTTGTACGCGCTCAGCCTGTGGAAACGGAGTGTTGGAAGCGGGAGAGGAATGCGATGATGGTGGTCGTAACTCCGATTCTCTCCCTGATTCCTGCAGCACACGTTGTCTTCTCCCACGCTGCGGCGATGGCATTTTGGATGCATCCTTCGGTGAGGCATGTGATCAAGGACTGGATAACTCGAATACCACCCCTGATCGCTGCCGCCTGAACTGTGCACGGCCTCATTGCGGCGACGGAGTGAAGGATCAGAGTGAGCAGTGTGATGACGGCAATGCATCCAACCTCGATGCGTGTACAACACGCTGCACGGTGGTCGCCTGCGGCAACTCGATTGTCGATTGGAACGAGACGTGTGATGACGGTAATACGCTCTCCGGCGACGGTTGTTCCAATAGGTGCCTCGCTGATTCGACGTCGTTTATGCAGTGGCTGAGAGATGCCATCCGACTGCCCTTCTGGTAGTCGGTAAAATCTTGGGATTTTCCTGGACCACGTCGCTTCTTTCGGTAGTGTCTGATCCTGCATTTCCTTCCCTCCCATTCCCGTATGCAGGAAATTGTCTATCAAATGCTTCCTATCGCTATTGCGATTAACACAGCGCTCTTGATGTTGAATCTGCGTTTGGTGTTGGTGCCACAAAAGGCGGACGGGCAGTAAAAGAGGCTATACTAGAACACGGGTTGTCGACTACACTGTCGGCTCCTGTATTCATTCCTCCGTTTTTCCGTGTCTCAAGGCGATGTTATTCTCCGGTTCGATGAGGTGTCGTATCACTACGACCATAATAAGCCCGTTCTCAAAGAGGCGAGTTTTTCCGTGCGTGAAAATACGAAGCTGACCATCATGGGGCAGAATGGCGCCGGCAAAAGTACCATGTTCAAACTGATGATGGGGGATATTAAGCCGCAGGAAGGGAAAATCCACATCAAGAAAGGGGCGACTATCGGCATTGCGCGTCAGGTGATTCCTCATGACGATTTGCAGAAAACCGTCTTGGAATTTTTTGAGGGAGCGTTCAGCGAGAAAAAATATGATATCGAGCGCGACATCAAACGCGTTCTCGATATCGTTCATCTAACTGCGCCGCTCGATAAAAAACTTGCGGCATTCTCCGGAGGACAGAAAGCGCGGTTGCTTCTTGCGTATGCGATTATTCAAGAGCCCGATATTCTGCTTCTCGATGAGCCGACGAACAATCTGGACGCAGCGGGTATCGATCATCTGACCAGTTTTCTCGTGATGTACGACAAGACCTGCATCGTCATTTCGCACGATGCGGATTTTTTGAATAGCTTCACCGAAGGCGTGTTATATCTCGATACGCATTTGCACAAAGTAGATCAGTACGTCGGAAACTATTTTGATGCGGTCGAGCAGATTGAGGCGCAGATCGAACGTGAGCAAAAGCAGAACGTTCGTATGGAAAAAGCGATTCAGGATCAGAAAGACAAGATTAACTTCTTCTCGCATAAGGGAGGAAAAATGCGCAAGCTTGCGAGCAAAATGCGTGATGCCGTCGAAGAAGCCGAAGAAAACAAAGTCGATGTCCGTCGGGAAGATAAAACCATTGCGCCATTCACCATTGAAGCGCCGGCATTCTCACAGCCGCTGATTCAAATGACATCACTCGGCGTGATGAACAACCACAAGCCTGTCCGGAAGAAGATTGAACGCACAGTCCGCCGTCGCGATCGCATTCTCATTAAAGGACCAAACGGCATCGGAAAGACGACACTGCTCGAAGCAATGGCGGAAGGAACGGAGAAGGGTGCGGTTATTACCGATGGTGTCACCGTGGGATACTACCGACAGGATTTCTCTGGATTGCCGATGGATAAGACGGTCTACCAGATTTTGGAAGAGGCGATGGAAACGCCGAACAATCAGAAAATCTACGCAACCGCAGCGCGCTTCCTGCTCCCGTCCGATAAAATTCAGAATAAAGCAGCAGCGCTCTCAGAAGGGCAGAAAGGATTACTCTGTTTTGCGCGGTTCATGCTGCAGAAACCGAATTTGTTAATTCTCGATGAGCCGACCAATCACATCAACTTCCGCCATATTCCCGTTATTGCCGAAGCGTTGAACGACTATGAAGGGGGAATGATTCTTGTCAGTCACGATCAAGAATTCGTGCGACAGGTCCACGTCACGGAAGAGATTGATTTGGGAGCGTTGTAATATGGTAACCAGGGTTTCTCTATTTATTTTACCCTAGTTTTTGTTGTACCAAGGCCAAGAAGGGGCCTTTAAATATGGTATTAAAACGTCATTTCTGCTATAATAAGCAGATGCCTTTGGAAAACACATCAAATGCGGATGATGCTGAACAATCAGCAGGAAGGGCCGAGTCTTCGCCAGCAGAAGCGACTGAAGAAGTGTCTGTAGAAGCGATACGAAGAGCAAAGAAAACGGTCGAACAAACACTTGAGGGTATCGACAGTACTCATCTCATCACAACGTTGCGTGCGAGTGCGAAAACACTACCTCAATACCGACATCTACAAGACTCATTGGAGACAGTATCTCCAGACGCTTTGCCAGAGGCGCTGTTTCACGAGCTTAGAACGATGCCGTCTCAACCCAAAACGCCAGATAGTCCTGAAGACGGAGTTCTCATTTCTTCCATAAGACAGGGGTCACTTTGTTGCGCTGGTCGCGTTCTCTTGGCATCTACTTTCCTACAGGAAAAAGGTATTCCTCATTCCATCATTTCAACTATTGCTGGAGAAGGAGGACATTCAGTCCTCCTGATTGAAGTGAGCAATGAAACAAGTGCCTATTGTGATGCCGAGAACGGGTTATATTTTACTTTTCCTTCTGAGGCGCTCGAACAGCGCGGAGGAAATCAAAAAGTATCCATCAATCATCTCAAAGATTTCGTGCCCAAAGAACATGATGTGCGTCATGGACTGGGCAGCATGAGCCGAACATTCATGCGAATGGATGCTGATACGGGCATTGCATATCAATACCTCGGCAATGTGCAGGCCGCCCTCAGTGGTAACAAGGAATTCGCAAAAGGCGCCATTCAACCCGATGTCCAAGCAGCAGCCGCTGTTTCTGTATTACAGCAGGAACAAGTGGGTTCTGACGTAGAGCTCATTGAAAAATTTAGCGAAGAATTATACGAAAGAGGCATTCCCCGCCAGCTTGAGAAGGATGGTGAGATGCGCCAATTGGTGACAGATGTGTATACGGCCAGTGAGGGAAGCGAGGAAAAATTCTGCGATGTACTGGGAAAAATGTTCGCATCTCATCAGGTGCTTACTGCACTATTTCCCTACTTACAACACGCATCTGAAGACCAGCGCAAAGAAGCTGCGAGAGAAATGTGGAGAATGGCAAAGAGTTTAAGTTAAAGCCAAAAGTTTAAAGGTTCAAAACTTGACTGAATGGTACCCCCGGCAGGAATCGAACCTGCGACCAAAAGGTTAGAAACCTTCTGCTCTATCCACTGAGCTACGGGAGCACGGAGTGATGATACAAAAGTTCAAACGAACATCGCAGGGATTTTTTTGAATGCTCGGATCCGCAGGCGGATCCTCGACCCACTGAGCTACGGGAGCTTATTCTGTACATATTTTAGCACTTTTTTAGGGTTTTCGAACCCTGCAAATGGAGGCGGTTTCTG
>CAZUVN010000005.1:14463-29768 GCA_964623835.1 uncultured Candidatus Peribacteria bacterium | reverse complement strand
GACAAATTGAACGGGTCTGATTAACCGTTCGTACGAATGACACCGTTGACCTCAGCACCGAGGTGCCGCGATGCTGAATTGTCCACAATCTTAAAAGCATTTTGAGCGACAGGATTGGCCCTAACTGTCGGACAATGTTCAGCATTGCGACGATGCTGCATAAGCGTTGCCTCCTGTCGTCCAATCGGTACAGTTAAACGATCCATTTTACTGGAAGTTCCAGTTAATTCATGACTAAGAAGATCGATGGCAGCCTTGCGCCTTGAGTGACTTAGCTGATCCAAGCCGGCATCGGCAATGTGCCTGACGACGCAGCACGTGCATGTTCCTTCACGACCGCACGGGGCAAACACCTCAGATTCTTGACTAATTTCTTTATTGTTTTCTGATGTATTACTCATATGTACGCATCCTACTCCAGAACAGCAGGGATACAAGACTTCACATTCTACGATTTACGTACGAATTTTAATAGAACGGAACGATCCGCCTAGGCAAACCTGTCATGTTTGAGAGTATTATTGAACTAATTTTTTATACATTAGTAGCCTGCTCCAAGCGTTGTTTTTCTTCCGCATGTCGAAGTGCCTGAATGATGTTTTCTATCTCCCCTTCCATGATGGCGGGAAGATTATGAAAACTTTCGTTGATGCGATGATCGGTCAGACGATCTTGCGGAAAGTTGTATGTGCGAATTTTTTCACTTCGATCTCCTGAACCAATTTGCGATGAACGCATTCCTCCTTCTTGCGCCGCTTTTTTTTCTTGCTCAAAGGAATATAAACGTGATCGGAGTAGCTCCATCGCACGGATTTTATTTTGCGTCTGACTTCGCTCGCTCTGACATGCGACAACCATACCCGACGGAATATGGGTAATACGCACGGCAGAGTCTGTCTTGTTCACGTGCTGACCACCGGCTCCACCGGCGCGATACGTATCGATGCGCAGATCTTCATTCTTAATACTGATATCCTCTTCTTCTGCTTCAGGAAGAACCGCAACCGTCGCTGTCGATGTGTGCACTCGGCCTTTGTTTTCGGTTGCGGGTATGCGCTGCACGCGATGCACGCCGGCTTCGAACTTTAAATGGCCGTACGCATCGTCGCCTTCAATGCGAATGACGGCTTCTTTAATACCACCTGCATCCGCGTCGGCTTTATCGAGCAGTTCTACTTTCCAGTTTCTATTCTCGCAGTACCGCAGATACATCCGCAGAAGTTCTGCTGCAAACAATGCAGCTTCTTCACCTCCGGTTCCGGCACGAACTTCAATCATCACATTTCGCTCGTCGAGCGGATTTTTGGGAATCAACTGCAAGCGAATTTCCTCATTAAGCTCGGGCAACCGCAAACGGGCGCTGTCCGCCTCCTCTTTTGCCAGAGCCAGAAGATCGGGGTCATCTCCAATGGTCTCTGCATCCGCGATACTCTGCTGGAGTCGCGCTCTCTCATTCAGCATTTTGATAATCGGCTCAAGCTTCTTTACGCGCTTACCGAGCTTTGCCAACGCTGAGGGGTCGGCGAATATGGCAGGATCCTGCAGGCGTTGCTGCAGCTCTTCATATTCTTTTCGAAGATGGTCCGTTCCGTCGTTCATGTAAGAAGAATAGCAAATATATAGTGCAACGTGTCATTTCGAGCGAAGACGAGAGATGGACTAGCGCTGCAGTTCCATCAAATCGAATGCAAAGCACTGCTCTCCTACTGTGTGATTCCAGAAGATGTCGTACGTTTGTTCTCGCACGGTCTCGAATACTGCACAGAGTTCAAACGTCGTCGGACTTGTTACGGTATAACCGTAGGGCAGCCCTGTTTCCGGATCCGCAATATTGGGCTGTGTATACACCGCATTTTCTTGTACAGCTTTAAGATCGGAGGGAAGCGCTTCTTTTTGCACAGGCGTCGGTCCCATTTGATCCAATGTGATGCTGCGGATTTCCTGCTGAATTGTTCGCAAGTCATTCACACGATTTTCATCGATGCGACGAGCGCGCTCGGACGATGGTGCGCCGGTAATGAAAGCACCGAGAACAAAGACGGCAACAACAGACACAATTGCGACTAATCTGAACGTCATGTTGTGACGCTTCCACTCCGGCGTTGCCGGTGACAGTTTCATCGAGCGGAAGAAGTAGTAAAAACCTGCCCCTGCTACGTACAGCACAACAAATACTTTGAGCAGGAAACGAAGCGTCAGCTCTCCGTTGAGGAGGTAGAACACCAAGGTGATCACATCACCCATCAATGTCGCCGCGGCAACAAACAAGGTGAAGTACGTCAGCCAGCGGCGAATGGCACTGCCGGCTTTTTCAACATGCTGCTCCATCTCCTTGTGCAGAATTCTGCTGATCCACAAGAAGAGTGGGAACGCGACAATCAAGGACGCAAGACCCCAGCGGATACCCGAATTATTGTCATCGTAGTAATAGTCGCTGAATGCGGCATCCGGAAACCACTTGTTGATGTACGAGAACATCAATGTGACCGAGCTGATGGCGGTCGTGAAGAACGAGAGGAACATCAGCAAGTGCAAGAATGCATCGCGGGCCCCGCCGCCATCGGACGGCACAGGAATTGCCATCTCCAACGCTTCTTTGGTCATTGCCTGCGCAATATCCTTCTCTTTCCATCCTGCGGACAGAAGGAGCATGCGGATCGTTTGGTGATCCATGCCTTTTTTGCGGGCATGCTCGATAAAATCGTTCAGGTTGGAGGTGGTGGTTTTCATAGGCCTCGAGTATAGCGAAACAGCGAATTTTGTCGAATCTCTGCTTATGAAAGCGCTATAATCTGTTGTCCATGAAAATTCTTGTTGCCCTCTCCGGCGGGATAGACTCTTCCGTGGTTGCACATATGCTCCATGAGCAAGGACATGAGTTGGTCGGTGTGCGCTTTACGCTCTGGAGCGATCCGTTGGCGCCAAGTATCGCCCAGGTGCTGCCGAGCAAATGTTGCAATGCCCAGACAGCCTCACGGGCAAAGTCCGTTTCCCGCGATCTCGGTATCCCCTATCACATCGTCGACTTGGAAAAAGAATTCAAGGAGAATGTCGTCGATCCGTTTCTGGAAGGATACCGCCAGGGCCGAACACCGAATCCGTGCATTCGTTGTAATCGCACCATCAAGTTTGGACGCTTGTTGGAACTGATGCGTGAGTATGGATGTGAAAAAATGGCGACGGGACATTACGCGCGAACAGCAATCGAGGAGTTGCCGGACGGCACGTCGCGCATTGTTTTGTTGGAAGCCGTCGATGCAGCGAAAGATCAAAGCTACTACTTGTATGGTTTAACGCAGGATCAGCTCGCACACGTGCTATTCCCCCTGGGGGGCCTTCAAAAAAGTGATGTTTATGCGCTTGCGAAGCAATTCGGTGTCCCACACGATGAAGAATACCGCGAAAGCCAGGATCTCTGCTTTTTCCCCGAGAAGCATCCGCAGGAGTTTTTGAAGCGGTACTTGGCCGATGCCATTAAGCCGGGAAATATTGTCCGGCGCGACGGAACCATCGTCGGTACACATAAAGGTATCCCTCTTTATACCATTGGCCAGCGGCAGGGACTTGGCATTGGCGGTCTGAAAATTCCGCTCGAGGTGGTTGAAAAACGCTCTGCAGAAAACGAGTTGGTTGTAGCTGAGCGCGGAACAGAACTTGACGATAGTGTTAAATTATCGGATGTTAGATTTGTCTCCTGGAAGCCGAACGAGAACGAAGATGCTCCATTTGAATGTCGTGTTCGATCACTGTCGCAGAGAATACCCGGAAAACTTCGATATTCTGGTCAGAAGGGCGTATTTCAGTTTGAGTCTCCTCGCGGTCGGCTGGCTGCCGGGCAGGCACTGGTTTTGTACCGCGGTAATGAGGTCGTTGGAGGAGGAATTATGGAAGGATAATAGTGACAGAAAAGGCTTGCATATCTGCTATAGTCGTACCCTTTACACGTGCAAAAAACCCGGTTTTACGATATACTAGGGAGATACATATGCAGCCTCACAGAGCCATTATCGGAGCAGATGGGAGTATCATCCTTCCTGGGATGCAGGCTGCACATTTCACGCAATCTGTACCGATTGAAGAAGAAATTATGAACGAGTTGCCGTCGCATAATCCCATCGATGAAGTGGTTGAAGAAGAAGCAATCGAGTGGTCAATGACGGCAACTGACCCGGAAGAGATTTGGACTGTCATCGAGGAAGATATTGACGTTACGCAAAACCTGAAAAAGGCCGCCGAGGCTTCAAGGCGAATGGAGCAAGCAAAGGCTGTTTGGTCCTCCGTTCGAAGAAATGTCGGGGAAGTTGCCGGCGACGTACTGGAAGAATCGCGCGCTCAGTATCTGCAGAGCCTGCGCGACGGATCGGCGATCGGTTCGGAAGCACGAAAGTCACTTCATGGATCACTCGGTCGTTTTTGGACATTTCTGAAACAACCGGTCTGGATTCCGAACAGGAAGAAGCAGCCCGTGCAGTACAGCCGTGGCACACTTTTCGTTCTTGATACGGTTCGTTTTGGAGGAACCTTTGCGTTACTGTTCGCCGTCTTGTTTGGAGCACTGAACTATCAGAGCTTTATCACGATTGCAGGCTCGTACATTGCGCCGCTCGCCGAAGTAACCGGCATTGTGCAGGCGCAAGATTCCGACGAGGAGATCTCCGAAAAGCTGAAAGATCTCTCCGCATCGGAAACCGCGGAGTCCGGTGATCTGTCCCAGTATCTCCCCCCTGTGGGTCCGCCAGAAAACAGGCTCGTGATTCCAAAACTGAAACTCAATGTACCAATTGTCATCCCACCGGTTGATGCCCTCATAGCGGAGGATTGGAAGACACTTGAAGAAGATATCCAAGCAGGTTTGCAAGATGGAGTTGTTCACTATCCAGGCACAGCACGACCTGGCAAACCAGGAAATTTCTTCGTTACCGGTCACAGTTCCTACTACCCGTGGGCACCGGGAGGGTTTAAGTCGGTTTTTGCGCGGTTGCATGATTTGAATGTCGGTGATGAGTACTGGGTCTTCTATAACGGAGATCGGCACCGCTATATCATTCAGAATGAAAAGGAGATTAAGCCGAGCGATGTCTCGGTACTCGATCAACCGATTGACCAGCGAATCAGTACACTCATGACGTGTACGCCGGTCGGAACAACCTTACGCCGTCTAATTTTAACGGCCGTCGAGGTGGACCCCGTTTCCGGCAAGCCTCTGGAGGTTGGCGAGCATGCGACTGAACAGACGCCGAAGTTAAAAATGGAGATGCTGCCGATTTAAGGAATTGAGTATTGGAAACGAGTCGCTATTCTTTCAGCGTGCCGCCGTGGTGAAATGGTAAACACGGGAGACTTAAAATCTCCTGCTCGTAACAGGGCTTCCCGGTTCAAGTCCGGGCGGCGGCACCATCCGGCTTTGTTCTGTCCAGACGGCAAACTTCGCAGCTGTCCCAAACAGGCGTACATTTATCTCGATGTCGAGTTTTCTTTATTTTCTGCGGGATCTATACCGCGAAAGCCGAGAGGACGGTCTACTCCGTCGGTCTGCAGCGGTCGCCTACTATGCCGCATTCTCCCTGCCTGCCTTTCTTTTAATTGTATTTTCAATTGCTCGCGCTGCCCTGCGCAGTCCAACTGTTGATACTGATATCCTCGAACCGGTTCGGATCTATATGGGCGAAAATACCGCGAGAATTTTACTCGATGCTGCTCAAAATCTTCAGACACATCAATCATCGGCCGGATGGACCGCGCTCGTTGGAGGAATCGTCTTGCTCCTGTCCGCGCTTGGCCTTGTGCGTGAACTGCGCGGCTCTCTCAATCAGATTCTCACGTTGACGCCTGTTCACACTACCCTGCTCCAAGGCATCGTGTATTACTGCAGCGCTATTGCTCCACTTATTCTCATCGGCTCCATTCTCACATTGTCACTCGTGCTATCCACCCTGCTTTCAGTATTCGAGCCTCAAATCGCATCAGTCATTCCGCTGCCATTCGATTTGCTTCAACTTGGCAATTACTTGTTGATTCTTCTATCGCTGATGGCCATCTTCACCGTGCTGTATTCGGTCCTACCTGCAAAAAAGTACCCACTGCGCAGAGTTCTGCTCTGTGCTTTTGGCGCCTCAATCTGCTTGCTGTTCGGCAGCATCGTCGTGGCAGAGGCCGCTGTCTTCACTTCGATGGGTGCGATGTATGGGGTCGCAGCTGGGCTATTGGTGCTGCTTTTTTGGATGTTTTTCTGTGCGAATGTCTTTTTCGTCGGCGCGGAATGCATCGATTTATTGAGTCGACCAAAGGCACATAGACATAAGTGATATATGGCATAAAATGTAAAAATATGCTATAATAGTATGATTGATAGTCGTGAATCTCCATGCTTGGCCATTTGTCCGATGGGAACGCCGTTCCTACAGTGACGTCGCAATTGGTGCAATTGCCCTAACTGTCAGTATTCTCGCAGGATCGACATTTAACGCATTTTCCAAGCAGTTGTCCGAGGAGATTGCGCCGCTATCACTCATTTTTGTCAGCGAAGTGCTGACAATGATGTTTGCTTTGCTTGCCTATGGCTTGATTCCAACCATTCGTAAGTTAAAGCGTCTGAATGGCTTCCAATGGCGCATGATTTTAGCCGTTGCATTTTTCACAGGAATTGCAGGACCGTTCTTGTGGTTCTCTGGTATTTCGTACACCACGGCTATCAATGCGGGATTCTACTCACGCATCGATCTCGTCTTTATGATTCTGTTAGCGCACTTCGCGCTCAAAGAAACACTGTCACGCATGCATTGGGCATCGATGCTCACAATATTCGCGGGAATTATTACTATTACTCTTCATGGATTCACCGATGGTATCGATTTCCGGACAGGTGACACATTCATAATGCTTTCGGTTTTGTTCTACAGCGTCGGACACATTCTTTATCGAAAGTATCTGCACGATATTGACGCCTACCTTCCGCTCTTCATGCGCTCGGTATGTGCCGTCGCCTTGTTCCTTCTTTTGTCGCCGTTTATGACCATTCCATTTATTGACCAACTCATGTCAATGCCGATTGCATTTATTCCTGCATTGCTCGGTTTCGCCTTTATTTCGCGCTTTCTCAACAGCGTGATGTTCTATCAAGCAGTCAACAGACTGTCGATGACCATCGTTTCGCTGGTTTCATCGCTGTCACTGGTTGGAAGCACGTTGTTTGCATCGCTGTACCTTGGTGAAGTGCTTCACTGGTATCACGTTGCCGGAGCACTTCTCATCGTTGGTGGAAGCGTGATCGCCGACGCACATGTAAAGCGACCTGATGCTCAAATTGAACACAGACTAGCTCAAAAAATGCATTAAACATCGGGGGTGCTACTCCTTTTGCCCGTACACCTGCATGGCCAGCGTGATCATTTTTGCGAACTCCGCTCTGGTGACGAAGTCATCTGGACCGAAAAGTCCGGTCGGAGTTCCATCTGCCTTGTTGTAGCCAGATATGATGCCGTCAGCCTTTGCTTGGTAAATGCTGGAGGCATTCTGCATCGTTAGCGGCACATCGGTGAACACCGCGTCAATAACCGGCTGAGGCGCAATTTTATAGGCTTGCAGCAGCGTTGTAACAACTTCAACGCGAGTCGCATTGCGCGAAACTACCACACTGCCATCAGCATAGAGGGTCCACCCAAAGTTCTCGGCGCAAGAGATGTACTCCTCGGACCATGTTCCCTTCGCGAGTATGTTGAGGACGCCCGTTCCACTGCATGTATGCAGTTTCCCAGAAGCACCCAGAACTACTTTTGCAAGTTGTTCTATTGTTACATTGTCCTCCGGACCAAATTTGCCGAGCGGATTGCCTGCGGCATCGCGATACCCTGAGACAATATTCAATTCTGCAATCTCGCGAACATACGGTGCAAACCACGTATCGCGTCGCACATCGGAAAAAACAATTGTTTCGCCGCCAACCGTAACCGATAAATAATCTGACGTTCTCTCGCTGCGGTTTTGGTCAATTGTTCCAGCAGATGACGATGACTCTTCAGCCGGAAACAACTCAGCAGATGATTCACGTTGCTGGTCCGCACTATCCATCTGCTCCTGTTGCATTTGTTCTTCCTGAAAACTCTGCCAGGCATCAACGTCGGTTACGAGGCTTTCACCTGTTGCAAGAAATGCATGAGATGGAACCAGAAGTGATGCAATGACAGCAGCTCGATAGAAATGTTTCATGTGGCTAGGGTATCAGATGATAAAGAGATTTCCCTTGTGGAAGAAGCGTGGATGTTTTTCCGTGTTCGATTTGCAACCGAGTTCGCGGTTCGCTAGTCTGCCGCGGACATGACCGGACACTCAATGCAGCAGGCCTCTCCCGGCGTCCGCAAGGACGGGAGAGACGATTTTTCCGAAATTCGCACCATTCTCCTGCTCGGCTCCGGGGCACTGAAAATCGGAGAAGCCGGTGAGTTCGATTACTCTGGAAGTCAGGCAATCAAAGCGTTTAAAGAAGAGGGAAAACGCGTGGTACTGATTAACCCGAACATCGCCACAAACCAGACCAGCTGGGGACTGGCAGACGCCGTGTACTTTGTCCCTGTCACGCCACAGTTTGTCGAGGAAGTGATTGTGAAAGAGAAGCCTGATGCGATTTCTATCAGCTTTGGCGGTCAAACCGCACTTAACTGCGGCATGAAGTTGGAGGAGCAAGGAATTCTTGAAAAATACAATGTTCGCGTGCTTGGAACGCCAGTTGATAGTGTTCGTCGTTCGGAAGATCGTGCCGCATTCAATAAGGAGCTTCGTACCATCGGCGTTGATGTGCCGAAGTCTTTCCCTGTTGAAACCATGGAAGACGGCATGAAAGCCGGCGAGGAAATCGGATTCCCGGTAATTGTTCGCGGATCGTTTGCTCTCGGTGGTAAAGGAAGCGGACGAGCTGCGAATGCCGAAGAGCTGAAGGACATTCTGCAAACAGCGTTCGTCGAATCGTCTCTTGTTCTTGTTGAAGAGGATCTTACGGGATGGAAGGAAATCGAGTACGAAGTCGTGCGCGATTATGCGGATAACTGCATCACGGTGTGCAACATGGAAAATGTCGATCCACTCGGCATTCATACCGGGGAATCAATAGTCGTAGCGCCCAGTCAGACGCTGGACAATCGCGATTACCAGATGCTGCGGTCGATTGCGCAAAAAGTCATTCGCCACTTTAAAATCGTCGGTGAGTGCAACATCCAGTACGCGCTTGATCCGCGATCGCGCAATTACCGCGTCATCGAAATCAATGCGCGCCTCAGTCGTTCATCCGCCCTCGCATCAAAGGCAACTGGTTATCCTCTCGCCTTTGTCGCGGCAAAGCTTGTTCTTGGCTACAGCCTTCCTCAGCTGCGAAACGCGATTACGAAAATGACTAGTGCGGATTTCGAGCCCTCACTCGACTACGTTGCTCTAAAAATGCCACGATGGGATCTGCAGAAGTTCCGTCACGTATCCGATCAAGTGACCAGTGAGATGAAATCGGTCGGTGAAGTGATGGCACTCGGTCGAACATTCGAGGAGGCGTTACAAAAAGCGATGCGCATGTTGAATATCGGAGCAGACGGGTTGTATCCGGTGCCGTTCGAGTTTGAGAATCTGACGCGAGAGGTAAAGCGCCCGACCCCCAGGCGCATGTTTGCGGTTGCGAAAGCATTGCAGGATGGCTGGACCGTCGACGAGGTATCTCTTGCGACCGGCATCGACCGGTGGTTTTTGGAGCGCATCAAGCATTGCGCCGAACTTGCGTCCGAATTGCGCAAAAAGAGCGCTGACCCCGTGGAAGAGCCGTTAATGCGATCATTGAAAAAGGCGGGCTTTTCCGATTCGGCGATTGGTAACATTACCGATGAGTCGGCTGAGAAGATTCGCTCGCGCAGAAAAGAACTCGGCATCACGCCGTTCATCAAGCAAATCGATACGCTTGCAGGAGAGTTTCCCGCTCAGACGAACTATCTCTATATGACCTATCATGCATCGGAGCATGATATTAATCCGAAGGGGTCAAGGAAACGCGCGATGGTATTGGGAGGCGGTCCTTACTCGATCGGATCATCAGTCGAGTTTGACTGGTGTTGCGTCCAAGCTGTCCGCGAACTACAGAAGCAAGGATATGAAGTCGCGATGGTGAACAGTAACCCCGAAACCGTCAGTACCGATTACGACGAGTGTGATCTTCTTTTCTTTGAGCAGTTGACCGAAGAACGCGTACGGGATATTCACGATCTCATTACTCCTGAGGGGGTCGTCGTGTCGATGGGTGGTCAGATACCGAACAATCTTGCGCCCAAGCTTGCTCGCGCAGGGGTGAAAATCCTCGGTACAAATCCTGCTGATATTGACCGTGCCGAAGATCGACATAAGTTCGGGTCGCTCCTCGATACACTGAATGTCGATCAACCGGAGTGGAAGGAGTTTTCCGATCTCGACTCGGCGAAGAAATTTGCAGATACAGTCGGCTATCCGGTCATTGTTCGTCCCAGCTACGTTCTCTCCGGTGCGGCAATGGCCGTTGTGCATTCGGCTGACGACCTGGAAGCGTTCTTGGATCAGGCGGCAACAGTCGGGAAAGATGCCCCGGTTGTATTGTCCAAATTCGAGCAAGGTGCGAAGGAAATTGAAATTGATGGTGTAGCACAAGACGGAGAGCTTCTTCTCTATGCCATTTCCGAGCACGTGGAGAATGCCGGAGTGCATTCGGGAGATGCGACGCTCGTTCTGCCTCCGCAGCGACTGACAGTGGAAACAATGCGGCGCATTAAAGTGATTGCTAAAAATATCACGCGTGGGCTGAATATTTCGGGACCTTTCAATATACAATTTTTGGCGAAAGATAATCGTATAAAAGTGATTGAGTGTAATCTCCGAGCAAGTCGAAGCTTCCCGTTTGCAAGCAAGGTAACCGGGACGAACTTCGCGGTGCTTGCGACACAAGCTCTTCTTGGCAACGCGCCTACCGGTATTCGCTACAACACCATCGATCTTGATCACGTCGGCGTGAAGGCCGCTCAGTTCAGCTTCTCACGCTTGAAGGGGGCCGACCCGCGCCTTGGTGTTGAGATGGTCAGTACAGGAGAGGTGGCATGTTTTGGACTTTCAGCAGAGCAGGCAATGCTTATATCACTTCTTGCCGTCGGTTTCCGCATTCCCAAGAAAAACATTCTGCTCTCCGTCGGACGGCTTGAAGATAAAGTTGATGTGCTTGAAGCAATTCGGACGCTTGTTCGGCTCGACTATTCTTTATATGCGACACCCAATACCCACGAATTTCTGAAGTCCCGCGATATCCCCTCTTTGCTTCTTCATAAAGTGTCTGAACCACGAAGTCCGAATATCAAAGAGTATCTCGACAGCCGAAGAATCGACATGGTCGTCAATATTCCGCAGCATGAGTCCAGCCAAGAGCAGACCGACGGCTATTCGATCCGCCGTCTTGCAACCGACCGCGGAATTCCTCTCATCACCAACGTCCAGCTGTTTAAACGCCTTGCCGAGGCACTGGAAAGTGAGAAAGAAGCTCCTCTGCCCGTTTTATCGTGGCCTGGACTGCTCGACAACCGCGAACAGGCCGTATAAACACGTATTCTCGGCCTTTTCTGCATTGCCATAGCCTGTTATGGCGGCTATACTCCCGCGCGCTATGACGATTTCTGACGACATCCTGACCGACGATCTGGGCGACTCTTCGAGTTCCGCCGGAAGCTTCTCCGATGATGATGGAGAAGAAACGCTTGTGACCAAAGAAGGTCTCAAGAAGCTGAAAGAAGAGCTGGAAAACTTAAAGAACGTTCGCCGACGCGAGGTCGCACAGCGCCTCAAGGAAGCAATCGGTTATGGAGACCTTTCGGAGAACTCCGAGTATGAAGAGGCTAAGAACGAGCAGGCATTTGTCGAAGGACGCATCATTGAACTTGAGCGCAAAATTAAGAATGCGAAAATCATCGGAGAGAAGGAAGGACACGTAAAGGAGGTGAACATCGGTTCTACGGTTACCATCCGCAATGTGACAGACAACGAGGAACAGACTGAAACCTACACCATTGTCGGTGCCACCGAGGCTGATCCCTTTGAAAACAAGATCAGCAATGAGTCCCCGATCGGAAAGGCTTTGCTCTCGCGCACAAAGGGCGAGACGGTTGTCGTTCCGGCTCCATCCGGCGATCTTGAATACGAAATCGTAAAGGTCTCCTAAATTGCGGTTACCATGCCTGATGACGCACAGACGCCGGCGAGTGGTTCCGGATCATCGTCCGTGTTTGTTCCGTTAACGCTGCGCCAGCAGTTTCCGGATGTCATCGACATGATTTTGCAGTCCGAAAGCATGAACAATGAGGAGCGGCAGTACTGGATCGATATTTTACCTGTCATGACACCCGATCAGTTGCAGCAGCTGAAGACAATTCTTACACAGGAGCGTGACCAGCTCGCAGCCATCGACGCACAGTACGGTAAGGACATCGTCGATAACACGAAACCGAAGAAGTCCGTGGAGGAAATTGGCGAGACACGTAAGCAACGCATTCAGGAACGCTCACATAAAGAACTGGAGGCAGAAAACGCCGAGGCGACTGCGGAAGAGGAAATTCTAAAGAAAGTGCAGGACCTGTGAGAATTACGGACACCGGAGAATAAATTCATCGACGAGTGCGAGAATTTCCTGCGGCGCTTCGTCTGTCGCACGAATGCCCCCGGTTTTGAGGGCGATGTCGGCTTCCGCGGCCCATGAGACGAATGAGCGAAGCTGTTCAGTGGTCGTTCGTTGTGCATGCTTCAGTAGCGAGCGAACTGCGAATGGATGAACGCCAGTTGACTCTGCAATGTCCGCCGCCGAACGATGACCCGCTTCCTCAGCCGCATGCACCGCCACCAGATTTTTGAGCATCGACGTCAGAATCGCCCATAAGCCGTAGGCATCTCCTCCTCGATCCAACAAGCGATGTGCATACGCAAGGGCTTGCGTTTTTGATCCTGTTGCCAGTAGATCGGATATCTTCCATACAACTCCTTCCTCGGAGGGAACACACAGCGACTCCACGTCATCCTGCGTCAGTGTGCCGCCTGGTTTGAATGCAGCGAGCTTGTCTATTTCGGATGCGAGTGCAGCCTGATCTTCCCCGGTGAACTCCAGCAGCTGACTTTCTGCACGGTCGTTCAGCCGCACGCCGGACTGTGCGGCATATGCGGTTATCCACTGCTTCAATGGAGCTCCGGTTTTTGGCTGATATGTTCGGACATTTGCAACCGACAACAGTTCCTTCACTCCGCCCGAACGTTTGTCGGGTTTTGCATCGACAATAAGAAGGATGTTCTGCGGATGAATGGATGCTGCAAGAATCTGAATTTCCTCTTTGGTAATCTTAGGAACGCCGTCTACGACTACCAGACGCTTCTCTGACAAAAACGGCTGGACCGAGACTTCATCGAGCAGACTGCGAACGTTGGATTTGGACCCGTCGATACGTGAACAGTTCTCTGCCCCGAACTTCCGTTCGAATTCATGAATCCAACGCTGCTTTTCCTGGAGCAACTCGTGCGTGTTTTCGCCTGTCAGAAGATGCATGGTCGACATGCGACATCAGTGTACCTCAGAATGCATCGTGATGTGTAATAACAAGACAATATGTTTCTGCGTCAACGCGAGCGAATTGTCGAAACATATGATTGGGGGTAACGTGAATGGAGAAATGCCACGCAAGAAGACTTCATCCATTTGGCAGAAGCAGCTTCCGGTCTACGCCCTCGGAGCGCTTGCGGTGGTTTCGTCATTTGCCGTTGGCATTCGGACTGCGGGCGATATCGAAACCGTTGCGCCGTCTGAGGCCGGAGGAATCCGCATTGCGGGCGATGTCGATAATGACGGTCAACTCACTGTCCGTGACGTCATTGATATTCTGGAGGTTTCGCAGGGCTACGAGGAGGCAACGCCAGAACAGCTTCTTGCAGATCCGAATGCAGATGGACGCCTGACGGCAGATGATGCGATGCGTGTATTACAAGATCTCGCATCTCTGTAAGCTTCCATACATGCTGACGAATACATCCATCAAGCGGCTTTCTGCCGGTATCACAGGATTGGCGCTCTTTTCGCTCTACACGCCTTTAATGCTAGCTGCGAGCAATGCGACAATGGAATGGCGACCGCACTGTGTTGATGGCGATGAACTTGAGAATCAGTTCGGAGGCCCCGTGCCGAAGATTGAGGGAATCATGACACTGACCGACGGTCAGCACTGCACATCCTATGAGGTACGCGACCCGTCTAGTCTTCAGACGCCGGTTCTTAAGACTGGAGACATTCTTGATATAGACCTGGTCATCAATAATCCTGATGAGAAGAACATCAACCGCTTCCGTGCATGGGTTGCCTACGATCCGACGGTTCTGGAAGGGATGGACTTTGCCGTTTCTTCGTCATTTCCCATTCCCACTCCCGGAGAAGGTGGGTTTTCCGCCTCCGAAGGAACTTTGAAATTGAGCGGAACCGCGGAAAATTCGATCGATCGTGAGCGCATTCCGGTCGCGCGTGTTCGCTTTAAAGTCTTGGCAGACGGATATGACGGCACTCCCCTAACGTTTATTGAAGCAAGCGGCGATGAAGATAGTAAGACAGGCGCGTTTGAAACTGACAACGGAGCAGAGCAGAACATCCTTTCCACGACGCTTGGTTCTCTGTATGTCCGTCTGGCCGGAGGAGCTTCAAACCCGCAGTCATCGTCTGTCCAAACCTCGACTGCCGCATCCATTGCCCCGGCTTCGTCGGCCGCGGGTACAGGTGGAGCGAGCTCTGCCGCCGGCTCGACCGTCTTTACGCTTTTGCAGGTACAGGGTTTGCGAGTGACAACCGAAGGAAGCTCTGTGTATCTCGCATGGGATGCATTGCCGTCTTCTGAGCTTGTCGGATACAACGTGTACTACGGAACGGTCAGCGGACAATACATTCAGCGTCGAGGCGTGGAAAAAAGCGCTACTAGCATGACCATTCGCGCACTCCCCATTGGAACGACCTATTATTTTGCAGTGCGCGGTATCAATGCGGCAGATGAGGAAACAGTATTCAGCCAGGAGGTCGGCGTCAGCGTGGGTAACCCTCGCACGTCCACCGCACCGCTAACGGGAAGCATCACAAAAACTCCAGAGACAGGCGGAGAAGTTGCTGGTGAGACAGGCTTGTCGTCGACGCTTGTAATGCTTATCACCTTTTCTGCCGCCATTGGAACGATCATCGCGTTCCGCAGGCAGTTCCGCACTTCCTGATTCCAATGAATAATCTCCACCCAGATTGGGACACGACCGACCAT
>CAZUVN010000005.1:0-14363 GCA_964623835.1 uncultured Candidatus Peribacteria bacterium | reverse complement strand
AGTGACATCCCCCATATCCTTGCATCCGAAGAGCTGCTTGATGCCGAGGGAGATCCGTTTGAAACAATCGCTATTTTCCCTGGGTCGGACTACACATTCGATCTTCCCTCTACGACTCAGCCTGGAATGTACGACTACGTTTCACGCACATCACCCTCGGTGAACGGCATGATCGACGTTACATCGCTCCAGACCGTACCTGTCGGCATGCAAACATCGTCGGTTGCCGCGCCGGTTATGCCGGTATCCAAGGCATCATCATCGTCTGTCTCCACTCAGGCTGCTGCTCCAACGTCTGTCGGCGGCATCCCTACGAATCCTTACGCCATTACGAAGACCAATTATACCGATACGCCCTCATCAACCGGACTACCGGTTGCGGCCACCGTCACCACCCACCGCCCCGTTACCCAACCGTCTTCCGGTATGGGCATGTGGTTGGCTGGAATTGCGGGACTTGCCGCTTTTCTGTTTGTTCTAAAGAAATCTTCGGTAAGACTGTAGTACCTACGGGCAAACCGGATCGGGGTTGGAGGTGATTGCCGTTCCGTAATGAGCGGTAAAATAGTAACGGCCGCTTTTTTCACCGATACTAATGCCGACACCGGCCAGACGAAACTCCGGATTCACCATGCTGTTCCAGTGTGCCTTTGATGCTTTATCCTTCTCTGCGACATACATGTCGAATGTTGTACGCAAGGCTTTAATGAGGTCGCCCGTGCATTCTTCCTTGGTACAGTTGTAGACACCCCAGCCGATATTCTCGGTGAACGTGATGCGATTCACGTTTTTGAACGACAGATCCAGGGAAGCAAACCAGTCTTCCATGCGATTGTAATCGTAATACGCAGTCTGGCCTGCTCTTTTATGGGTGATTGTACCCGATTGTTCTGCGTGTTCGGCCCAGGACTGGGCAGTGCGCGTGAGCTGGCGGTCGATACTGTACGGTTCAAGATTACGCTCGAGACGTAGGCCGTTTACCCAGTTCATCCATGTGCGGACAATCTCTTGATCGTCAACATGCGGAATATCACGCTCCGGTTGCCAGTCACACTGTGCAGACAGGAGATCGTCAGAACTGGCCGACGAGACATTCGACGGGTTTTGATCAAGCCGCCACAGCATTTCAGCAAGTTGCGCCCGGGATACACTTTGTCCGGGTGCTTCGATGTCATCCGGAATTATATGACGACTCGCAAGAGAACGCATTGACGGTGCATACCATGGCTCGCCTTCCGGCACATCAAACCCGTACACGCGTGCAAGAAGCACAGATAGCTCACCGACATTGATCGTGTCGGACGGACGGAAGAGCTGCATGTCGTCATTTTCATCGAGCCATTTAAGACTTTCTGCTGAGCACACATATGACATAAACCATGCGTTATCGGGAATGTCCGAAAAAACCGAGTCATCGCATGTTTCATCATGTTTCTCTTGAGCCAGTACAATCATCTTCACCGCTTCGGCTCTATTCACTCTTCGGTCAGGACGGAATGATCCGTCGGTGTATCCTTTGGCAATCGCATTCTCTGTCATCCAGTTGATTGCCGTTGCATGTTTATTGGATGCATAGACATCCGAAAAAGCCGCAGATTCTGCTTCCGCAGTCGCGGAAGTAAAGACGGCAACAATGGAAAGAAGTGCGAGTTGGACGGGCACCGAATGATGCTACGGATGCGCCGGTGATTTGCAACTCAAATGCGCGAGAAATCTGTCGTCATGTTCACCGTACATCCGAGTGACTGGAACATGTGTCGAACTTTGCGTCCTGCTGGCGAGCCGGTTGAAAACCGGAGACGAACATGAATGGCAGATCGACGTGGCACAGACCGAACCCAGTTGATGAGATCAGACAATTCCGACTCTGTGCGGATTGCAGAGCAATCGATGTCGATCTGCTGGAGAGTGGTAAGAGAGAAGGTGTTGGTGGAAGTGATAGGCATGTACAGAGTGTACATGCGTACACCTATACTTCAATACGTACGTGAACTGTTTTTGTTATCAAATGCTGGTTCTCTTTTTCGAGTTCCAGATTCATATTTTTAAAGTCATTAAAACTATGAAATATGATCAGATCATAAGGTGTACGAAAGGTGTACCTTTGGTTTGCGGTTGTTTCGGGTGAAGGATGTGATCTGCGGTTTCCATCTTCTTCAAAGATGTGTACACTCCGCGCACTGTTTGGGTCGGTACCGAAGTAGACAAACGGGGCAGACTGTAAATCTGCTGGCTTATGCCTTCGGGGGTGCAAATCCCTCCCGGCCCACCATTCGACTCGTCCCTCAATGCGGGAGTCACCCATGGTAAACCATCGCACTCGTTCTAACGCTCTGCAATAAGGCCGTCATGCGGTCGCAGAGCGGCCTTCGGTATCGCATAACTTTGAAGCTTATAAGTACACACGGCAGTTGGAATAAACCAACGCTCATCAGGAACAATCTCACGATCGACTCGCACGGGCAGAATGCACCAGTCCTCCTCATGAAAGCCTTCTTTCTCAATCCATCTTCGGATGAATGAGGAAAGGCTAACCGAGTGTTGTTGATCATCCGGCAGCTCCTTTAAGGGGTGAAGGCTGAACGTGTAACGAAACTCGACCATCTCGGCACCGCGGTGAATTTCTAGTCCCACATCACCCTCTTGTAACGGCTGGCGACGACGTTCCAGTTTTTCATCTTCTGTCCGAAGAGCAGAAGTGGGGCGAACAGTTTTAGGGGGCGTCTTCATATCGGGTTTTTCATCGGATAGTACTGTGTGCATAAGCATAATGACTCCAACGCACACCGCAGCCACTCCGGCAGAGGCTGCCAATTCCTGCGGTTGAATTTCATGATAGAACTGCCGAGGACGATGGCTATATTCGGATCTATTCATGATGTACACAATTCACCTTTTTAATACGCTAGTCAATATTAGCTACAAGACTTCTTGCGTAGCTTCCTAATCCTTCTTTTCCTTCTGAGTACTTCACAACAATGCATTAGGAATGGTACGGAAGTCCCGCAATCCCTCGTATAATCGCGGTCCAGATAGGGACTGCTGCATTCAAGCCGTCCGCTTGGGAGTGGAGCATGGTATTGTCGGCATTCGTTACGAGCACACCGATGACGTACTTGTCGGTAAAGCCCACGGCGACAGTATTGAGCACGCCGTACGATGTGCAGTTTCCATCGATTTTGCGCACACGGCAGACATTGCTTGTTCCTGTTTTCAGTCCGACACGCCATTCACGAGGCACATCAATGACCTCATTCCATCGCTCGGGCCGCGCGCTCCAATCCGATAGAATATCGGCGACGGCATCGGCGCTTTCGGGGCGCACAATTTGCCATCGAGGGGTATCCGGCGGCTCATACAGTCGTACGCCTTCCGACGTGTCGATTGCCGTAATTGTCTGAGTAGCATCCGCAACGCCGCCTTCTGCGATTGTTCCATAGGCCTGCACCAACTCGTACAGAGGTAATTCAGCCGCGCCAATCGCCATCGGCCAGCCGAAAGAAAAACGCGAATTACGTTCACGCCTCTCCTCACGTTCGAGTAAGGGTGTCGGCGCACCCATTGCTGAGGCCAGCTGAATGACTCTGTCTTCCCCGACTTCTAAGAATGCCCGGATTGCGGGAATATTTCGCGAATAAGCCAACGCTTTGCGGATCGTCATGCGACCCATGAACCCTCCCTCAAAGTTTTTCGGTTTGATGCCGCCGATCGTGATGTGCCAGTCACTGATAATCGTATCCGGCGTCTTGCCGTTCTCCATGTACGACGCGTAGACGATCGGCTTGAATGCGGAACCCATTTGACGAGGTGCAGCGGCCATATCGACCCAGTGAGTATCCTGATTGCCACTCCAGTCGATGTTTCCGACATACCCAAGGATATCTCTTGTTTGACGATCCATAACGACCGCCGCGACATCGCGCGCACCGTAGCGCCCACCAATGGCGGGAAACACCGTCGCAATCGCATCTTCGGTGATGAGCTGCACACGTGGATCGAGGGTTGTTGCAATGGTAATGCCCGAGTAAGTGAGTGCATCTTCCACGCCTCTTTCCATCAGCACGGCATGTGTGCGTTTAAGCACTTGGGAGACAAACTGGTGAGGTGGTCGGTGTGACCCATCGGGCAGCTCAAAGTTGATCGTCAAAAGATCCTGCATGGCCTCGTCATAGCTCTGCACATCAATAAAATCCAAACGGGCCATGGAAGCCAGCACTTCGCGTGCGCGATCGGGAACTTTACTGATACGTCCCCCCGATGCGTAGTACGACGGCTTCTGAATGACGGATGCAAGAATTGCCGCTCGCGGCGCATCAAGCCAGCGCGCAGGAATGCCAAAAAACGCCTGAGAGGCGCTTTCTATTCCGTAGCGCGTTCCGCCGAAGTTCACGCGATTCAAGTACTGTTCAAGAATCGCATCCTTTCCTATCTGCTGCTCAAGTCTACATGCAAGGACAATTTCACGGATTTTCCGTCCAATCGTGATTTCTCGCTCATTGGTAATGCTCCTCACAAGTTGTTGCGTAATGGTCGATCCACCCTGTCTGTCACCAAGAATGTATGTGCTGTATGCAGCGCGCAACAGTGCCCGCACGTCGACACATGGTCGGCTGTAAAAGCGTTCATCTTCAATGGCAATAACCGCCTGCATGACTACCTCCGGGATTTCTTCGAGTGGCTGGAAAAATCTGTCTTCATCATCGTACGTTTTATAGATCTCGTTGCCGTTGCGATCCGTCATGCGGATGCTCTGCAAAAGACGAAAATCCTGCGGGGTGATATCGGGCAAGCTTTTTTCAAAGCGAGCGATCGCGTTCATTCCCGGAACAAGGAGCAAAGTCATCATGACGCAGATATTCGCCGCAATACTGCAGAGTGCGAACGTACCCGGTGCAAGTTGTATTGAAGGCAAGAGAGCACCATACAAACATTGCCCATGTTGCGCAAAAAGAAAGCGATAACGTTGAATAATGAAATGTGTCACGTAGAATGATTGGCTAATGGCGCCTTTCTCCTCAGTTCCGGCACCAATTCAGCACATTCTTGATGCATCCGACATTCGCATCAACGGCGATAGGCCGTGGGACATGCGCGTTCATGATGTCTCCATGTTCACGCGAGTGCTGCTACATGGATCACTTGGTCTCGGCGAGGCGTACATGGACGGTCAATGGGATTGTGAAGCTCTTGATGAGTTTTTCTTTCGCGTACTGCGTCATCGCGCGGATACGCGCCTTCCTCTCAACATCCCCATTATCGTTCAGACGGTGAAGCATCTTTTGTTGAACGTTCAAACGCTCAACGGCTCTAAAAAAGTGGCGGAGCATCACTATAACCTCGGCAACGATTGGTATAAGCAAATGCTCGATCCGTACATGCAGTATTCCTGTGGTTACTACCAGGACACCAATGATCTGCAAAAGGCTCAGGAGCAAAAGCTCGATCTTATTTGTCGCAAACTGCAGTTGAAGGAAGGAAGTACGCTGCTGGATATCGGATGCGGCTGGGGCGGGCTGGCACGCTTCGCGGCAGAGCGCTACGGTGCGCATGTAACCGGCATAAACATTTCAACGGAGCAGATCGCCTATGGGCGGGAAAAATGCAAAGGACTGCCGGTAGAGATTCGTGAATGCGATTACCGGAAGATCGACGGAACATTTGACCGCGTTGTTTCTGTCGGCATGTTCGAGCATGTTGGACCAAAAAACTATCGAACGTACATGGAAGCGGTGAGAAGGGCGCTCAAGCCCGACGGCTTGGCACTGATCCATACTATCGGGCGCAATGAAGCACGAGGTGGACCGGAACCGTGGATTGAAAAGTACATTTTCCCGAATTCCATTCTTCCTGCGCCAACCGAAATTCTCGAAGCGATTGAGCCCCTGTTTGTTCTAGAGGACTGGCACAACTTCGGCGCTTTTTACGATAAAACGTTGCGCGCTTGGTATCGCAATGCGGAGGAAGCTTGGCCAGATTTTAAAGATCGATACGGCGAACGATTCCACCGGATGTGGAATTATTATCTGCTCTGTTGCGCAGGATCGTTCCGAGCACGGACCATTCAACTCTGGCAACTTGTCCTGAGCCCGAAGGGAGTGGTGGGTGGGTATGAATCTATTCGGTAGCTATTCGTATCTCAGTGCCTCCATCGGGCTAAGGTCTGAAGCTTTTTTTGCAGGATACAATCCGAACAACAGACCGGTTCCTACCGCCATTCCGACAGCCAGAAGAATGGATGGAACGGACAGAATGAATGCGAACTGACCGAGGAACTTGTCGGCAATGCGGGCAAGCAACCAGCCGAAGAACACGCCGATGATGATGCCGATGACACCTCCGGTCAGCGTGAGCGCTATCGCCTCCAGCAAAAACTGCAGCAGAATATCGCGCTTTTTGGCACCGACAGCTTTGCGCAGACCGATTTCACGTGTGCGCTCGGTGACGGTTACCAGCATGATGTTCATAATGCCGATACCTCCGACGAGCAGGCTGATAGCTGCGACAAGGGACAGGAAAATCGTCAGTCCAAGCGTGACAGACCCGACAATCGCGGTTACCTGTTCAGCCGTTCGTGCAATGAAGTCGTCCTTATCGGGATCGTTCTCCGGGTTATCGATATCATGACGATCGCGCAGTAACGCTGTAACGTCCTCAAGGGCAATCTCGGAACTGCCGACTGTTTTCAGAGTGATAAAACTCAAATGCCGCTGTCCCGTGACGGAACGGGCTGCGGTGAATGGAACGAGGATAACCGTATCCAGATCCTGCAACAGCGCAGACCCTTTCGATTCCAGCACTCCGACAACCGTAAACGGCGTTCCCCCGATGTCGATTTTTCTCCCGAGCGCATTGTTATTGCCGAACAGATCTTCCGCCGAATCCGGCCCAATAACGGCAACGGTTTTTGCCCCTTCCTCATCGTTCTGAGACAGCATGCGCCCCTGTCCGATGGTCAGACCGTAGTTATCTGCAAACGCGCGGTACGCTCCGATGATCATCGGTGTGATTTCCTCATCGCCGTACTTTACTGGCTTTCCAATGACAATAACCGGCGTGATACTTTCGACTGTCGGAAGGTCTCGCACCGCCTCGTAATCGTCGTATGTCAGACTTTCTAGGTTCCCACCGAATTTCTCGAAACCCGTAGGGATGATGTCGAGCGTATTGGTTCCAACTGATTCTATTTGCGTAAGAATATACATCTGGAAACTGCGGCCGATGCTCACCATCAATACCACCGATGCGACGCCGATCATGATGCCGAGCGTCGTCAGGAAGGTCCTGCTTTTGTTAACCGTAATACCGCGGAATGCCGTCTGGATGGTGTCGCGTAAGAGCATTATTCGTAGCGAAGGGCTTCGATGGGATGGAGTGAGGCTGCTTTGCGTGCCGGGGAAATGCCGAACACCAAACCCGTACCGGCCGCCATGACGAATGCGGCTGTGATCGATGCGTACGAAATCACAAACTCGTAACTGGAAAGGAATCCTTGAACAATAAGGGCAATGAAGAACGCAAGAATCACACCGCCTACGGCGCCGATGATTCCTCCGATGAACGTGAGCACCACGGACTCGGAGAGAAACTGAAGCAAAATGTCACGACCCTTTGCACCAAGTGCTTTGCGAAGGCCGATTTCACGCGTTCGCTCGGTGACAGATACGAGCATGATATTCATGATTCCAATGCCGCCAACCAGCAGCGAGATTGCGGCAATGGTCGTAATGAACATCGTAAGACCCAACGAAACCGTACTCAGAATCTGGTTCGCTTCCTCTGACGAATGAACGACGAAGTCGTCTTTTGTCACATCGTCCTCGGGGTTATCGATGTTGTGACGACGACGAAGGAGAAATCGAACATCGGCAAAGGCGAGGTCGAACGTATCGGTTGCCAGCATCGTGATCTGGTTCAAATATTTTTGGCCAGTCGCTTGGCGTGCCATATTGAACGGCACGTAGATGCGGTCATCCGCGTTCTGGAAGAACTGGGTGCCGAGCGCCTTTGAGACTCCAATAACCGTAAAGTGGTTGTTGCCGATTTTTACGCGTTTACCGAGAGGATTGGTTTGACCAAACAAATCATCACGCGCGTCAGGACCAAGCACGGCGACGCCCTTCGCCCCTTCATTATCATTCTCATCTATCAATCGTCCGATGTCCGCCTCTACGCTGTTGTTCTTAAAAAACTCCGGTGTCACGCCCATTACCTGCGGCGATGATTCCTCGCGCCCATAACTTGCCGTTCCAGGAAGGAAAATGAGTGGCGCAATGCTTTCGATCGAATCGAGCTTTTTGAGTTCATCGAGATCTTCAAAGGTGAGACTGTCGAATCCAGCCATGATTTGTCCCGCACCCCCTTCCTCACTGCCCGGAAAAATCACCATGCTCTTAGCTCCTAGGCTGCTGATTTGGCTGAGAATCACTTTTTCCATGCTGGCCCCGATCGAACTCATCAGTACGACTGCGCCGACACCGATGATGATGCCGAGCATGGTCAACAATGACCGCGACGCGTTGACCGTCACTCCCTTAAGAGCCGACGAAAAAAGGTCTGATATCAACATGGTTATTTGAGAAGCTCGTTTTCCTTGGCAATCACACGCTTGAAATCGCGCGTGTCCATTTCGATGTGTCCGTCTTTGATTCGAATAATGCGCTTTGCGTGCTGCGCTGTCGTCATTTCGTGCGTGACAAGAATGATGGTATGACCTTTCTCATTCAATTCCTGCAGCGCTCTCATCACCGCAATGCCGGATGCTGAGTCGAGGTTTCCGGTCGGTTCGTCGGCAAAAATCACATCAGGATCGGTCACAAGGGCGCGGGCGATGGCGACACGCTGTTTTTGTCCACCGGACAATTGACTGCTGAGGTACTCTGCACGCTCTTTCAATCCGACGATTTCAATTGCCTCGTGAGCTCGCTTCATACGCTCTGTTGCCTTAATGGTCGGATGATAGAGCAAGGGCAGCATCACGTTCTGGACAACTGTTGTTCGTGGCAACAGGTTAAATGCCTGAAAGACGAAGCTGACGCGCGTCGCTCGAATTTTTGCAAGTTCATCATCGTTCATCCGTTCGGTCGGATCTCCTTGGAACAGGTAATCACCCTTGGTCTGCGCATCGAGGAATCCCAGAATGTGCATCAACGTTGATTTACCGGAACCCGACGGGCCCATAATGGCGACAAACTCGCCTTTCTGAATGGTCAGGTTGATGTCGTGCAGCACGGGAGTTTCGATATCGTCATTAAAATACGACTTGTGAAGCTTGCGAATTTCGATGAGCGGAGCGGTTGCGGTCATAGATGCAGAGAGGATAACGGATCAGCTCTTCTCGAGCACGATAACATTTTCACCTTCCTCGATACCGGTCACTTCCACGCTTCCGCTTTCACCTTCGAGTCCGGTCGAAACTGTTTTCTCTGTCACGACACCGTCCTCAATGACGCGGACATACTGCGATCCATCATCGCGCTCCAACACGGCGCGCAGAGGAACACTGATCACGTCTTTTTTAATACCGGTTACGATAACCGCGTCACCGGTCATGCCGATTTTCAGTTCATCGTGGGGATAGATGAAGTCTAGTTTCACGCGGTACTTGGGAACGCCATCGCGGTCAGTGGATGCAGGATCAATCTCGCTGACCCGCAGCTTGAAGTTTGTTCCGCGGAATGCATCAAGTTCAATGGAACCGGATTGCGTCACCTGGACCTTCGGTACATCAACCTCCGATACGAACATCTCTATGCGGTACGGGCTGTTTCCCAGCATCGTGATGGCAGCGCCTGCGGGCGTGAATTCTCCGGTCTTCACATTCACCTGCGTCACACGTCCTGCAATCGGAGCGGTCAATATCGTATTGCTGTAATCGGCGCTTGCACGGGCGAGCGATGCCTTTGCTTGATTCACCGCAGCGACACGAGCGTCAATATCCGTCTGCCTTGCTGGAGCTTTTTTAAGCTGCAATTGCGCTTCTGCGACTTTCAGAGACGCTTCGTATGTTGCGATGTCTGCATTCGCTCTATCCATTGATCCTTTCGCTGTCACAACTGCCGATTCCTCGGCAACGATTTGCGACTGGTAACCGGCGGATGCGTTACGCAAGCTAGTCGTCTGAGATGACAAATTGTTGTACGAAGCCTGCGTAGCCGTGCGCTGAGGCGTCAATTGCCCCTTGTATGTTTGACGCGCTTCCTCGGTAAAGGAACCGATGACGGGGAGGTCGTTGAGAATCGTTAGCATCGTGTTAACCACCGTAGATGTCTGATTCAAAAGACTGCGCGCGCTCTCGAGAGAGACCAAGGCGTCATCGTACGAGGTTGCCGAGGGCTTACTGAGGGCAGTCGAAACAGCTGACGTCGCGTTATTCAATTGGATCGTGATATCACTGTAATCACCGGACTCGGTCTTGATGATCGCATCGATCACATCATTGTTACTGAGAACGTCCTTCACTTCGGACAAGGCATTCTGTGCAACCACCAATTCGCGCGATACAACGGAAGCGGCGCTGGTAACGTCGCCGGCAAGGTTGATGTTGGCTTCATCCAGGAGCAGTTCCAGCTTTGCTTGTGACTTGAGGTATGAATCGGTTGCTGTTTGAAGCGACGTGCGTGCGGTTTCCAACGCTGCGCGCTTGCTTGCGACATCTGCTTCCGTCACGGCGATATCCTCTGGACGTGATCCTTCTTGTACAGCGCGCAAGTCCGCTTCTGCCTGCTGCAGACGTGCGGCCGCAGCGGCTACGTCGGCCGCAAGATTGCCCGCGCGAAGAACAGCGAGGCGCTGACCAGCTTGGACCGTATCACCTTCTTTGACATAAACCTGCGAGACAATACCCGACGTCGGGAACTGTAACGCCAAGTCACGCTCGGAAATGACTGTACCGACTGCTTCAACGGTCTGTTCAAGATCGCCGCGCTCCGCAGCTTCCGTCAAATACTCCGGCTGGTTGGGGCTGAGTGCAAACGATACGACTGCACCGAGCGGAATAAGAATAGCGGCTGCAATAAGAACTCTCCACTTGTTGCGGAGAAGGAAGCCGCCGATACGCTTGAGAATGGACATACAAGGAAAAGGGAAAGGCTGGAAAGATATTACCGTTTCATTACTCCGTCATGGAGTACATGATGAAGATGGGTAAGAATGCGGGCAAAATCGGATCTATCACGGGATGGCAGTAACGAAAGTACTTCGTGCATCGCCTTGGCGCGCTCTTTCAAAATCGTATGCATGATTTCCCTTCCTTCTTGTGCCATTTGAAGTCGAACGAGTCGGCGATTATCGGGGTCTGCGACGCGGGTCACCCACTTCATACGAACGAGGCGATTCACCAAGGATGTTGCTGACGGTCCGGTGATACCGAGTTCGCGGGCAAGCTCGTTCATGGTAATGCCGTCGCGATCACTAATAATAAGGAGCGCGAATTGCTGCTGCGGATTGACCGCGACTTTACCGGTACTAAGAAACACTCGCTTTCCAAGCAGCTTAGCTGTCTGCATCCACAACTTAACGACATCGCCGGTGGAAACTTCTTGAACAGGCATATCTAATAGTTAGAGTGTCTAAGTATATGACTCTCTAATTGTATGTCAAGCGTATACCTCCTTATTTACTCTCTACTTCTATTGATCTTTCAATTCAGTCCATACGTGACGAACAACATCGGCTGTCGGCCTCAGAACAATTCCTTCCCGTTCAATTTTTGCCGTACTGAGGATGCAATTGCTGCGTGCTGCCTTACTGACGGACGGCAAGTCCGCGGCTGATAAACGCTCCACCGCATGCGCCGGGTCAACAATCTCCTTATAGAGCTCAATAATGTCGTATGGTGACATACCGCCGGGATTCACGACGTTGTAGATGCCCGTACGCCGCTTCTCTATTAATACCTTTGCAGCCTCCAGGAAATCGGGCAGATAGGTAAGGGAGTTTTGGATATCGTTCACTCGAGCAAACTTTCGCACTTTCATCAAGAGACTGCGATCATTCGTGCTGTCATCAAACGGCATCCTCAAACGCAGAATCAGTACATCCGGAAACTCTTTCAGGATTTGTTCCGACCAGGTTTTGGTTCGGGAATAGAAACTGCCGTCAAAATTTGGGACATCTTCCTCAGTAAACCCCACACCCCCGTTATCACCACTATAGATACAACCCGAGCTGAGATGCACCCAGTAGATCCCGCGTTTGCGGCATTCATCAAGCAGGACAAGCGGCCCGGTTACATTCGCACGCAACGTCTCTTCTTTATGATCCTCACACCAGTCGACGTTTGGACGGCCGGTTTTTCCGGCGGCATTGATCACCAGATCGGGCTTATCGGCATCCAGAACGGCGGCTACTGCAGAGGCATCGGCAATATCGACCGACGGACAGGTGGCATCTGGATACAGAACCTTAAATTGCTCGCCAAGGTACCCACGGGCACCGAAAATCGTGACCTTCATAGTTCTATTCTAGACGAAACATGAGGCAGGGGTAAAATCGCGATCCATGGCAGGGTTAAACCGGATTGAAGGCTACATGTGCAACAGGATACTTCCTGAAACTACTGACAGTGAGGCCATTCACCGTATTGTCGATCGACTCTTCTTCTCCATTTGGCAGGAAATGAGAAAGTGTGATGTGGCAACACCAGCATTTTATGACTGTCGCCGTCACTGCATGAACTGGCTCCTCACACATCTCAATGACCTATATTTGATACCGCGAGAGTTGCAGGAGGGACATGATTATTTGGAGTTTAAATGCCTTGCGATAATCGAGGAACAGCGACGACGCTTTTGGAAGAAGCTGTGGATGCTCAACATTCAGAAAGGAAGAAATGAAACTCTGCTTGAGGAGCAGGTTGAACTTGTAAAAGCGATGATTACTGTGTTCAGACAGGCAAAGCAATTCGCGATTGCAGGAGAATGCAGGGAGTACTAAGAGCTCAGATGACGTTTATCAAACCAAATCATTGAGGTATACTGACTGCCGATGCCACGCAAACGACGAAAGAAGCGTTCAACCCGTAGAAAAGCAGCCGAAGAGGCCGTGCTTGATCTTGACCTGAGCCCGGAAACAAAACGCCTCATCAGCGGGCTGGTGCAGATCAGCGGCGCAATTTTGCTGTTCCTTGTATTGCAAGACAACGCTGGCACGCTCGGCGAGCGGATGCACGACGTCCTGCGCTTTTTCTTCGGATCGTGGGGCATGCTCTTCCCGTTCTTCTTACTAGCATCCGGCCTTCTTCATACATTCGGTGCTGGAAAACTGGAGTTAAAGCGATCGGTCGGATTGATCGTCAGCCTGCTGGCATTCCTCGGCATCATGCATATGGGTGCTTCGCTGGAGGACATCGGTCCGCGGCAGCAGGAACTTGCCGGCGCAATTGGATTTATGGTGGTGCTCCCGTTTAAGTTGTTCTTGAGTACTGCCGTCGGATACACCGTTCTCGGCACGGCTTTCCTGATTGGCCTTTTCTTGGCATTCGAGCCAGATCTTTCGTGGGTTGCGTCTCTATTTCAATCATCCGCAGTTCCGGTTCGCGAGGAGCGCCGCAAGGCTGTGAAAGCGGTTCAGGAAGATGAGGATGAGGAGGAAGAAATGGAGGAATTCGAGAGCGGCGCCGATCTTGTGGAAGAAGATACCGACGAGCCGGAGTTGAATATCGTCCGTCCGCAGTTCGCGCAGAGTGTGGTGAAGAACAAGGCGGAAAAACTGATTAAAGAGAAACTGAAGCGTCGCGGCGATATTCTGGAAATGAAAGACACGCGTTTTGAGGAATGGACCTTCCCATCGCTCGATCTATTGGAAGATGCGCAAAGCAAACTGACTGTGAATGATGAAGAACTCAAGCGCCAAGCGCGGCGCATTGAAGAGAAGCTCGAGGAGTTCGGCATTGAGGTGAAAGTCCGTGATGCCCGCCCGGGTCCCACCGTCACGCAGTTCACGCTGCAGCCGGCAGAGGGTGTAAAGCTCAGTTCTATTGCAAACCTGAAAGATGACTTGGCGCTGGCACTTGCCGCTCAGAGCCTGCGCATCGAAGCACCGATCCCCGGAAAGTCTCTTGTCGGTATTGAAATGCCAAACAGTGAGCGCTCGGTTGTGCATCTGCGTGAAATTCTGGAAAGCTCTTCGTTCCATCAGAGCGAATCTGCTCTTGCCTTACCCTTGGGCCGCGATGTCTCTGGCGAGTCCGTCGTTGCAAGCTTGGAAGATATGCCACACCTTCTTATTGCCGGTGCGACTGGGTCGGGTAAGTCGGTCTGTATGAACGTCATTTTGACATCGCTGTTGTATCAGAACGCGCCACATGAGCTGAAGTTTATTCTCGTCGACCCCAAACGTGTGGAGCTTATGCCCTATAACGGCAT
>CAZUVN010000004.1:0-33227 GCA_964623835.1 uncultured Candidatus Peribacteria bacterium | reverse complement strand
GCATGTACGATAATTCCGTCCGCGTTGTCCCCCTCTACTTCCGCCAAGCAAAAGCAGGCGAAACGATGAAGGTGTTTGGAAAAGATAAGTGTCTGGATTTCACCTACATCGATGATTGCGTACATGGGATTGTGTTGGGAATCGAAAAATGGGAAACCGCAAAGAACGACACCTACAACCTTGCCTACGGCGAGGGCACGACGATTCTGCATCTCGCAGAGCGGATGAAAGAACTGCTCAACAGCAATTCAGAGCTGGATATTGGCACCGCACGGACCGGCGAAGTAACCCATTACATTGCCGATATTGCGAAGGCGAAGCGTGTACTCGGATACAATCCCGAAACGTCATTTGATCGCGGAATTGAGAAGGCGGTGGAATGGTATAAGGCGAATACGTGATCTCCATAGATTATTGGTGGTATGTACCGTTTTGATGTATTTGACATAATTTTTTAAAATTGTATAATTTACTATTGTTTTAGTGGTTCATTAACATCATAGCGAGCCCCCGTTCTCCTGCCCCGCATATGCGGGATAGAGGGTCGCGGGCTCACATCGAACCCGTGGAAACCTCTCACTCTATGAAAGAATAGGGAAATGAAACGTATCGAAAGCATTGCAGTAGCATTTGTGTCCTTGTTCGCCTTCATCGGAGTCGCTCTGATCTTCGGAGCGGTTCTCTTCGACCCATCAATCTTCGAACATCCTTTAGACAGGAAAATGCGGGACCTTCTTAAAAAGTCTGATGAGCTGATCCAACGGTCTCAAGAAATGCACGCTTCCTACACTCCCTTCAAAGTTCCGTTCAACAGGGAGGAAATCCAAGCAAACATCAAGACCATGAAAGAGAGGTTGGCGGAACTGGAATCATCATGGCCACCAGCTTCAGCACTGTGGCCCGAAAATGACTTCCAAGCAGAGGATTATCCACCTGTTTCGGCACTCGAGACTGAAAACGAAACTCGAGTGATGCCATTCTCGGTCGTTAAAGGAATGGATAATCCTGAGAACATTCAGATCAATCTGGAGACACTCAAAGATTACATTCAGTGGGAAATTGCAACCAAAGAAGATGCTGCTCAACGCATGCGAAGGTCCACACAGCTAGTCAGGGTGACACGCAAAAACATGGAAAGGAGTTTCTACGAAGCAAACAGGGAGATTCATGCAGATCTTGTAGATGTGTATACTGGATTCATTGCCCTCAATGAAGGGATGCTTCTGCTCACAGAGTAACTTACGCCCGCGACACCTACACGCCCGCCGTCATCCCCTTGGATAGACGGCGGCTTTTTAATGCTTTCTATACAAAATCCCCCTCCCCTCTTTCTTCGTTTCTTTCACCGTCGGCATCGGGAATGCATGCGAGACGACGCGCGTTCCGGGTTGAAGCGTTGGCCAAATTCTCTCTTCGAATTCCCGCATTTTGTCGAGCAGCAAGTAACAGAAGATTACATCTGCATCGTGCAGATTCTTCTCCCAGAAGTCACCGTACTGAACACTGACAGACGGATATCGTCGTGTATTCCACTTAGCCAAAAGCAATGTCAGCAACGACAATTCATAGCCAACTGCCTTCGCACCCTTCTCAGCCGCAGCAACCAATAACCGCCCATCTCCACAGCCGAGATCATAGACCGTTTCTCCGGTTTTAATATTCGCCAAGGCAATCATCTCCTGCACCGTTTTTCGAGATGTCGGCACAAACGGCGGGGCACCCTGCTTAAGAAGCTTAAAAGCGGGAATACAGAGAATAAGAGCAATGATGAGAAATGCTGCCGCAACAAGTGGCCCGCCTCCTATCAGTGAAACCACGAGAAACGCCGAGAGGAGCAGAAATGCTTCGAGAACCATGTGTTGATGGAAAAAGTCTACAGTTTGGCGATTCAGAAGCAAAATCCTGACTTATGAGCTTGTTATATATTATTGACAAAATCACATAAAATTGTACAATAAACAGGTTCTTTCAAAGCACCGGGAGCCCCCGTTCCCCTGTTTTGAGACTATTCAAGATAGAGGGTCGCGGGGCTCAAAGGCACTCGATAACAAACAACCCTCACCCCTTGCAAAGGAACGATCGATGAAAGTCATTCGCAAGATGACGCACATGAAGCAAGAAATCTGCATGCACACGGCACTCATCTTGCACGTCCTGTCTCAGGACCTGCAACAAACCGCCACACGCTGGATTTCTCTCGTTGCTCGATGCTGGAAAACGCTACGGACAGCACGCCTGGAAACGTACATCCGGGTATTGTTCTCAGCGTTCTGGATCTGCACTCTTCTCGCCTTCTTTGGATTCTTTGAATTCTGTGGATGGTGTGGAAATGCAAGTTGGAAAGCGGCAACAGGCCAAGTGACGGCAAACAATCGTGCAGCTGCACTGGAAGCAACATGGTGCGTTCGACTGGTGTGTAGGCACCATCAGTTCTTAGTATCTGATACATCCGATCTGAGTGCAGAAGTCCAAGAGCTGGAAAAGGAGATTAGTATACTGTTTGCAGAGCTGGATGCCTTATCCCATGAAAGCGACACTCTTCTTCAAGAAGCTGAAGCTGTGCTTGTGAAAGCAGACAGTATCCTCACACAATTGCGTAATGAGGCGTATATTCCTGAACCGTTAGCATCTATCGTACGCTTCAGGCGCAAGATCTGGGAAAAGAAGCCACCTCCACCCATTGTGTGGACCGAGCAAGTAAAATTGATTGTCTCCAATCCCGATGCAGCGCGTGATCGCCTCACGCACAATACTCGATTGCGCCACTACCTCTTACAACGGGAAGGCATGCAACCGGAAACGTCCTCCAACTAACCGCGGAACCCGCTGTGGGAACCGTCACACGCTCAAAAAGGATTCATATCATGCGCCAACTCGTTCTTGTGGTTCTTGGCCTGTTTTGCATCGGCATCTGCCAGATGCAAAAGCATCATCCACAACTTGTCCGCCAGATCGCCTATGACATTCAATACATCGGCGAGGTGATCCGGCAGCAATTCTAGCCCGCGACACCGTCTTGTCACTTCCAATGACAGGACATACAGACCGCCCTCTCGGGGGCGGTCTTTTTGTTCCCTCGACTACGCTCGGGATGACACGTCTTTCTTCTCTTAGTGATACACCATCCTTCGACTACGCTCAGGATGACAAAGCGGAAGTTAATTTTCTTCTTTCGATTGCTTCTTCTCCTCGTGATAGACCATTTCTAAATTAACATCCCACAAATTCCCCTTCTCCGTCTTACCTGCAACAATGTTATCAACCGCCATCATCGCGGTAAGCATGCTGTGATCCTGGTTGTTGTAGCGGTGCATACCGTTGCGACCGATCAGATAGAGGTTCGGAATCTGTTCAACGAAATCACGAACGACGTGCAGCTGTGTGTAACTACCGATGTAGGCAGGGTACGCCTTCGGCATGCGCAGGACACACGCATCGACCAAATCCTCTCTGCGTGCAAAGCCGATCTTTTCCATCTCGGAGATACCGAGATCAATCAGTTGTTGATCGGGCATGACCCACAAATCCCCTCCTTCATTCACAAAGTATTCCAAACCGATCCAGACCGTGTTGCCGTAATCGGCGACCATGTACGGGCTCCAGTTATGGAACAGCTGGATGCGTCCAACGCGGACACCACCTTCCTGAATATAGATCCAGTTATCCGGTGCATCTGTTGCCGGCTCCTTCTTGCCTTCTTCGACATGCAGTTTTTTGAGCAGCAGACCGACTGTCAGGAAGTCGCGATACGAGAGGCCTTCGGCAACCTCAACGACGGAATCAGGCGGACGCGGATGCATCATGCCGACCAGGTGTTTGATCGGCATGGTCGAGAAGAAGTAATCGCAGGCGACTTCCTCTGTTTCTCCAGTATCAATATTTTCAAGTGTGACACTCACGATTCTATTCTCCTGATTCCTGACTCCTGAAACTCGCGTCTTCATCCGGACTTCTCCCCCTTTCTGCTTCACGATATCGGCAACCGTCTCCCACATCTGTCCCGGACCGAACTTCGGATAATAGAAGCGGGTAATGAGGCTGGTCTCACGTTCGGCCTGTGCTTTCTTGAAGTCGCTGCTGAACAGGTCTTTGATCGCATGAGCAAGGGCACGCTTCAAGCTTAATCCTTTGACTCGCTGTGCACCCCAGTCCGCTCGAATCTGGCTGACCGGCACGCCCCACACCTTCTCGGTGTACGCCTCAAAGAATGTTTTATAGAGACGATCGCCGAAGCGGTTTTTGTAGAATGCATCGAGGTACGTTTCGTCTTTGATGGGGAACAGCTGACGGCGAATGTAACTGACCCCGATCAGGAATGTATTCCAGAATCCGAGTCGGGCTGCGACTGTCAGCGTGATGCCAATGGGATACGGGAAAAAGTGGCGCTTGTAGAAGATACGACTTAGACGCGGACGCTGGAGCATGACCTTATCCTCCTTCTCCGGATCGGGAGCGGGCTGTGGCGCATAGTCGATTTCGTGCTGCTTTTCGATGGTATCCTTTGAAGGCGCGCCCTGCAGCGGCATGATGGTAAACCACCAATCCATCACGCGCTTTTCTTTGCTGAAGAAACGATGTCCGCCGATATCGATGCGGTTGCCTTTGTAGTTGTACGTTTGGGCAATGCCGCCGATCGCATCGGTCGACTCACAGACAATCACCTGCACACCTGCCTGTCCGGTAGGCAGGTCTGTGCGATGGAGTAGCTCGTAGGCTGCTGTTAAACCCGCGGGTCCTGCGCCGGCGATGATGGCGATTTTTTGAGACATAGAACTGGGATCGCCACTTTACATCACCACAACGTCCACGTCCTCCTTCTTTTTAAACACGAATCCGTGGGATAGGGCGTAATTCCAGACAGCGCCTATGGCGACAGCGACCACTTTCGCAATCAAATAATGAACTTCGAGCCAAATCAATGCATTGGCAATCGCAATATTGGATGTAAATGACACGCCATAAACCATCAGGAACTTGATCGCCTGGCGTCCAGTCTTGTGCTCGCGATTTTTGAACGTGAAAAACTTATTGGCAAAGAATACGAATGTCCCGCCGACAAGCGACGAGAGAATCACCGCAAAACGAGGATCGATGCCGACAACCTCGACGAACAACGCCGCAGATGAAAGATCGAGCATAAAGCCCATTCCTCCACAGATGACGAAACGCCATAACTGCGATGCATGGGTACGGAATCGAGGATGGCTGAAAAGGGCTGGCATGGCTTGGAGCATAGCAGAAGAAAGGTGATGGCTATATCTGGGACGGTTGGACAAGATAATTATGACGATTCTCCTATGGGTATTCCAAAAGATCCAAGGACACAGCAAACAAGGATACAAAGAAATGCCAACATTCATCATTCAATGATTCTGCTTTTAGATTTGATTCTTCTTTGCATCCTTGGAGACTGTATCCTTGTATCCTTAGACATTGTTCCAATACTCATACGTTTTCTTCAATCCTTCTTTTAGCGGCGTCCACTTCATATCGGCAATGACCTGATGAACTGGCAATGTTGGGATGGCGCGAGCGCCAATCACTCGTTCAGGCTCGAAGACTGCAGGCAGGTCCGGACGGACAATGCTGATGATACTCTCCGCCAACTCTCTCACGGTTACCACGTCGTCACTGGTAATGTACTGAACGCCGTGGGCATCTGCTTCTTTCAGTGCGAGAATCGCATCGACAAGATCCTCGACGTACAGAAACGCACGCTCCTGCGTCCCATCCCCCCAGACTTTTAGATGCTCTTTGGCATCGCGGGCTTTGACCATGAGCGCTGGAATCACGTTCGCATCTTCATTAAACGTATCGCGTGGACCGTACGCACCGACCGGACGGACAATGAGCAGCGGAAAACCTCTCTGGCGGGAAGCAGTCAGCCATAACGAACAGCAGATTGCCTTACCCAGCACGTAGCCGTCGATCTTCTCCTGTTGAGCAAGATGGATGGTATCGAGCGTCGGAGGAATGTTTGCCGTACTGAAGAAGGTAACGGGCACACTGACCTCCTTCTCTTTCATCGCATCCAGAAGTGCGAGAGTCATCCGCACGTTGTCATTAAGCACATCGCTCGGACGCTTTTGATGATACTCGACATTCCGTCGGCTGGCCGCCAGATGAAAAATCTCGTCGACGCCGTCAACCAGATCCTGGCAGTAGAAGCTGTCCCGCAGATCTCCCTCCAACCATTCGATTTCGGCTCTGCGGTGGGAAAGAGCTCGATAATTCTGTGCGCGGAGCGGTACGCGGACAATTGCGCCCTGTTCGAGCAAACGCTCAACCAGAAAACTGCCGATGAACCCTGTACCGCCGGTTACCAGGACTCGTCGTCCTTTCCAGTTATAAGGCATATGGTCGAAAGCCTAGCCGTCCAATGGAAGAACGGGCAAGTGGTATTGGCAGTTTGTTTGCCGTAAACTTGGCTTATGGAACGGCAGACGCTCTGCATCATCGGCTTGGGATACGTGGGATTACCGCTGGCTCATGCCTTCGCAAAGCACGGGTACACCGTGTACGGATTTGATATCAGCGAGCGTCGGATTACAGAACTGAAAGAGGGTTATGACCGCACGAATGAGTTGAGCAAAGAGCAATTGGCATCGGCCCCCATCACATTCAGCAGCGATTCGTCGGTTATCGGCGAAGTGCAGATCATCATTGTCGCACTGCCGACACCTGTCGATGACGACAACAAACCCGACCTTGCGATTCTGGAAGCGGGTACCAAGACGGTCGGACAGAACCTGAAAGCAGGATCGATTGTCGTCTACGAATCGACAGTCTACCCCGGCGTCACCGAAGAGATCTGCGGACCGATTCTGGAAAAAGAATCCGGACTGGTCTGCGGCAAAGATTTCACGCTCGGTTACTCGCCGGAACGCATCAACCCCGGAGACAAGCAACATACCGTCGAGACCATTATCAAGATCGTCGCAGGGCAAGATGAACGGACGACGAACACGTTGGTCGACCTGTACGGATCGATCGTGAAAGCCGGCATCCATCGCGCCCCGAGCATCAAGGTGGCAGAGATGGCGAAGGCGATTGAGAACGCTCAGCGCGATATCAACATTGCCTACATTAACGAAATTGCCATGCTCTGCACCAAGCTCGGCATCCGCAGTAAAGATGTCTTAGAAGCAGCAGGCACCAAATGGAACTTCCTACGGTTCCAGCCGGGACTCGTCGGCGGCCACTGCATCGGCGTCGATCCGTTCTACCTGGTCGAGAAAGCCAAAGACCTCGGCATGACTACGCACATCATCTCCGCCGGCCGCACGATCAATGACGGCATGGCGGCCTTCGTCGCCGACCAGGTCAGCAGCGCGCTCACCGTCCCGCCGGACGGCGCGCGGATGTTGGTACTGGGACTGACGTTCAAAGAAGATGTGCCGGACACCCGCAACAGCAAAGTCCACGACGTGATTGCCGCACTGCGCGCCCGCGGTGCGGATGTCGAAGCGCACGATCCGTTCCTCACCGACGCGGCATTGGAAGCGATGCAACTGCAGGGAGGAGCGCTCGATAAAGGTCCGTACGATGCAATTCTGATGTTAGTCCCCCACAAGCAGTACAAAGAGACGCCGCTCAGCGCCTTCATTGATGCACTAAAACCCGAAGGTGTGCTCTACGATCTGAAATCGATTGTCGATGCAGAATCCGTCGAGGCGGCGGGACGGACGTATCTGAGTTTGTAAAATAGTGTCATCCCGAGCGAAGACGAGGGATGCTACTTCCTTTCTCTCAAATACCTCAACAACGCATACGCGCTGGTCAGGTGGACTTTGGGCGACTGGAGAATCTTTTCGAGTGCCTCCTCGATTGGAAGTTCATGAACCTCGATCAGCTCATCATTTTCCTGTGGTAACGGGTCGGACGTCAGTTCTTTTGCAAGGAAGATATTGCTCGTGGATATAAACGTCTCGGACAAGTGAGCTTCCCACAGAAATTCGATCGAATCGGCACGATAGCCAGTTTCCTCTCGTAGCTCGCGCTGTGCGGCGTCTTTGATATTGGCTTCATCCTTATCGGCCCGGCCACCCGGCAGCGCCCAGATGTACGCGTTATAGAACGGACGAAATTCACGAACGACAAGAATGGTTCCACGTTCGGTGATGGCAATAAGATGCACGGAATCAGCGCGCTTTACGCGCAGCGCGGTTTTGGTGCGCCCATCCGGCAACGATGCCGACTCCAGCGTCACTTTCCAGCCGTAACCAGCAAACAACTCTTCGATGGGTCGAAGGGAAATGGAAGAAAACCCCATTGTACTCCCCCGTCGATACGCGCCAATCCTTTTCATTGATATTTTTTCCTAAGAAGAATCTGTACCATGCATATGTCATGCAGGAACTCAGCATCATCGTGCCGGTCTATAACGAAGAGCGCACACTCGCATCCATCATGAGTGCGCTCGGCGCCAAATGTCCCGATGCGCAAATCATCTACGTCGATGACGGATCACGCGATCGGTCACTGTCGATCCTCCAGGCAGGTGCCCGTGCACAGGACTTGGTACTGACCAAAGAGAATGGCGGAAAAGGGTCGGCCATTCGCATGGGGCTGGACCAGGCAACAGGAAGATTTACGGTCATTCAGGATGCGGACCTCGAATACGATCCGGCGGAGATTAAACTGCTGCTCGATGCGGCAAAATCACAACCGGGAGATGCCGTCTTTGGTTCACGATTCCTCCGCCGCAACCCGAACATCTACAAGCGTTTCCTGCTCGGCAACAAAGTGCTGACGCTCATTCTCAATGTTCTGTACGGCTCACGTCTGACCGACAGCTACACCTGCTACAAGCTGCTCCCGACAGAGCTGTTCCGGCGACTCGATTTGAAAGCGCGCGGCTTTGAACTGGAAGCGGAGATCTGCGCAAAGTGCCTCCTTAAAAAGATCGTCATCCATGAGGTACCTGTCAGCTACAAACCTCGAACGATTGAAGAGGGAAAGAAGATCAACTGGAAAGACGCGTACAGAGGGGTGATGATGATGCTGAGATTGCGATTCAGCGGCACATCCCATCCCTGATTTTCCCCACCGTAAACCCACTTCCTGTCAGAACTTGATCGGTATTCTGTCGAATCTGATTCCAGGCCGGCGTCTGTGTATCGGTATCGGCAAGCACGACGTAATCGAGTGGCCAGCGGCAGAGTTTGTCGACCAGAGGAAGACGAACGTACGCGGCGTAATCCGCTGCAAGTTCTTCGAGGACATCATCAGGAATACGATCGTAGCTACCGAGCAGTTCACGATAGTAAATGTTGTAGATACGGCTGCTGACCGTAAACCGCATGTCGGTTTTGAATCGCGTGAGAGCATCGGCAGGATCAAAGCCCTCCGTCCACAATTCAAACCAGTACACATCACGCACCTGCTGCGGATTCACCAAGTACGTATTGGCGTTCGTTGCAGAGTAGACATTGAGCGATGTGTAGATGGGCAGTAGATCGAGCAACCACCGATCCTGCGCATAGACAGCGGCATCTGCAGGAAGAGCCTGGAGTGCATCAATCACCGGACCAAGATACTGTCGGCCTCCCCACTCCTCTGCAGCAGCGGGGTACGCGCGGATCTGAACGAGAAGACCAATAGATACAGCGAGAATGCAGATGACGGACGCGCCGGCTGTACGCACTGCATTGGATATGCGGAGATGCGAAAGAAGCCACAACACTGCAAGAACAGTCGTCAGCGATGCGAGAGGCTGAATGAAATACCAGTGATAGTGATGCGGCACCATGTGCGAGCCAGTCAGAACGTGCTGGTTCAGCAGTAGAATGCTGGCGAGCGCGAGCCCAAACAGCAGCCACCACTGCTCTTTCCATAACTTGCGTGTGAGGAACGGGACGCAGAGAAACACAATTACCCACACGCCAATCACCGGCGTACGAACATCAGACATACCGAAGCGCTGCGATGCTGAGGGATAGAACGGATGATGCAGCGTCTCCCACAAATTCAACAGATACGGTGTGCCGAGGGCGAAGAAGACGGCTCCAAACAGCAGCATGTCGCCGACGCGTTTCCAGTCACGAAGGATTAAGAAACGGATGAAGAGTACGGCCATAGCCACGCCAATCAGCGTCCAAGCATAGACATACGAATAGAGCAGAACAGTCGTGCAGAGCGCACTCCAGATTATCGTGAGTGTGGATCGATTCTTTAGCCAACGAGAAAGGAACAAGAGAGCTCCGGCAAACCACGGAACAGTCCAAAGCGGATTGATGGGCCGGCTGAACCGCAGTGCTTCAAACGGATGACTGCCGGTAATGAGCGCCCCAACATCCCACGGCGCACTGAGCATGCTTCCAGCAAACAATAGACAGGTAACGGCAATCAGCGATTCCCATTTGCGCCCACTGATGACTGTCATGCAGCTAGTCAGAACGAGGACGAGAACGGATGCGAAGAATCCGCGAGACCAGATAAACATCGTCACGGGCTCTGTACCAAAAAACCATGCAAGCAGCGACACGGCAGCTTCTGGATATGGCGGCTGCAAATACGGCAGATCTTTCGGTGCTTTGTAGAAGGTATTGGAAACCGCCAAATGCCCGTCCCACACTTCACGCACACGCGCGGAGTAATGGATTTCTGCATCAGTCGGCATCAGCTCTACGCCACGATACGGATGGCTACCATCGGTGTGTTGCAAGATATGCGGCACCAAGACGGTGAGTCCAAAGAGGATGCCGATGACACACGTCGCCAATGCAAAACGTCGATCGAGTTTCATGAGCGTGTACGGACAACGGTATAGAGATTTGCACTACAACGCTGAGCACCAGGGAGATGCACGGCAATATAATCGAGCAGTTTAAGAGGGCAGAGTAGAAGCAGGAAGACGAACTCCAGGAATGCCTGTAGCTGTTTGGATCCAAACGATAGAAGAATAGACAGAATGGATGCGACGAACGCGGTTAGTGCTGAGAACGGACCCGCAGTAATCCCCTGACGAACAATACTGCAGTCACCGAAGAGTGCAGCCTGTCCTTCCAACGTCCACCGCGAGTAATCGGACGGCGATGGATGCCACGGAAACACAAACGGGCAGGCGATGTGAATCTGCCCGCCGGGTTTTGTGACACGAAGAAGCTCTTGGACAACCGCACGCGGATCGGCGATGTGCTCTAAGACTTGATCGCATGTGACCGCGTCAAAGACATGATCTTTAAAGGGTAAATGTGCGAGATCGGCAATAACCTGCACACCCGGAAACGGAAACAGATCGACGTTGACGCAGCGTGAACCAAATGACCTTGTGCCCGACCCTGCATGCAAAATAACTGCATCAGCCGGGAGAGTTTTAGCAAACCGACCGGAGGTCATACCTATAAAAAGTGACGGACCGACAACGGCCACCAGAACACCGTACAAACCGGGCCATCGCTTAAAAAAATTCTTCAGGCCATTTCCCTCCCGCTTCTCTTCTTTCTCGGCATGCACACGATGAGCATCATCGATGAACCAGTAACGACCGTTATGCAAATGCTCCTCCGACGGGTCGCGCAGCAAATCCTTCACCCCAGCGAGCGGCATGGAAGCGATCATGCGGAGGGATGAACGTTGCGAATGCGATACGTCTTGCGATGTCCCGTTTCAAAGTACGTACGCATCTGGGTTTCGGCCAGCACGCCCATCAGCATGCATTGCACACCGACAATCACGAAGAGCGCAGCGAGTGTTGGAAGCGGAGTTTCAATGAGCGTTGGCCCTCCAACAAAGCGCCAGATCACAGCAGCTATAACTGTCAGCACTCCCAGAATCATGGACCACAAGCCGACCGATCCGAAGAATTGCATCGGACGTGTGAACGAGCGAAGGAAGAACGTCAGGAGGAAGAGATCGAGAATGACACGCCAGATGCGGCCGAATCCGTATTTTGAAACCCCGCGTGTTCGCGGGCGGTGGTTCACGACAATCTCCGTAACACGTGCGCCGTTAACCGCACAGTACGCAACAAGGAATCGGTGCATGTCGCCAAAAAGACCGACATCGCGAATGACCGATGCGCGATACGCTTTCATCGTGCAGCCGTAATCATGAATTTCTTGTCCCGATGCGCGACGAATCAGGCGGTTCGCAACACGGGAGAAGAAGGATCGAAGAAAGGCATCGTTGCGACTCTTGCGCCAGCCGGAGACGATATCGACCCCGTCCACCAGCGCCTCCAAAAATCGTGGGATATCCGCAGGATTATTCTGGCCATCACCATCCATTGGCAGAAGGATCTCGCCTTTTGCACTGTCCATTCCAGCCGCAATAGCCGCCGTCTGCCCGTAGTTTCGTGCAAGTTCGATGACGCGTAAAAACGGATGCGACGCGGTTAATGCACGTAATTCCGTCGACGTGCCATCGGTACTCCCGTCATCGACAATAATCACTTCGCTGCCCGGAATAGACGCTAAAACAGCACCAAGCTCCTGCAACAGCGGCGCGAGATTCTCGCGCTCGTTGTGCACCGGAATAATGACGGAGAGCTTCATGCGTGCGGATGATGCGGCAAGGGTTCGGCGTGCAGTTGGCGGCGGATCTTTCCGACCGGATCGGCAATGAGACCCATCGCGAAAACGATTGATGCACCAGTCATAAACACCGATGAGACAACCAGCGCGATACCGCTGCTATCGATAATGGCGTAGAGGAGAAATGCGAGGGAGAGCGCTACCTGAAAAATACTGATGAGCAGGAATAGCTTGAGGGGGTTGTAGGTCGCAGTTACCTCGGTGATGTACTGCATTGTGCGAAGACTGTCGCGGACAATCTTCACTTTGGAACGTCCGATGCGCTTGTGATAGGGAATCTGCACGTACCCAACGGTCTTGCTGGTCAGCAGATAAATGAGCGTGATGGTTGTGGTAAAACTGAAGCCGTCACAGATATCCGGCAGATACCGCTGCACCGTCGATTTACGGAAGATGCGAAGTCCTGAGTTGATATCGGGAATGTGCCGACCAGTGGTGAACTCAACGAGGAATTTAAAGACGATACGTGCGGGCATTTTGAAGAAGCTTCCGCGATACGCCGGACCATGACGGGCGCCGACCACCATATCGAATCCTTCGTTGAACTTTTGCAGCAGCACGGGAATCTGATCGACGGGATACGTGCCGTCCGCATCGGTGACAATGATGATGTCTGTTGATGCATTGCTCACCGCATCCTTCACGCTCCGTCCGTATCCACAGTTAATGGGATGACGAATCACTCGCGCACCCTGAGCCCGTGCAATCTCTCCTGTTTTATCGGAACTACCGTCATCAACCACCAGAATATCGGCATCGAGCGGCAACGCTTTGATCTGTTGAATCACCGGAGCAATAGCTCCTTCTTCGTTATAGGCCGGAATGACGACGGTTACGCGTTCCATCGGGTGAGAGATCCGGTCAGACGGGCATACCCGACGCCGGCCAAGGCACTATAGCAGAAAATTGCGGGCAGAAGATACCTCGGAGTGGCATCCGTTAGCGCAAAAATCCCTGTGTGGTACAGCATCAACATTCCGATCAGCAGCATATACGGCTCGCGATGTCGGAACAGCGGAATAGCCAAGAGAATGCCGATATACAGCACAATCATGCTTATCAATGCGCTCCAGTTATAGACCGTTCCCCAGCCGTTTACGTAGGGCAGATGCAGCTCGACAACCTCAACAATGGCCAGCCAGAGGTAATTGGGGATATCGGCCAAAATCAGCTGCTTCCCTTCTTCTCCAGCCAGCGCATCTTCCGGTGTCCCCTGGAATCCGTTGGGCCATTTGTGATGCATCACCGCGTTGAAACTGCACGATGGTGAACGCCCCTCCCAGTTGCGGGAAACGTACTCACTGTACAAACAATAGAAGGGCTCCAGCCTGTGTAAGTCGCGTGTCTGCACACCACGCACATACAACTGAATGGCACTGCGTCCGCATCCGGTCAGACACGGTGAGCCTGTATGCAGCGTATTGCGGATTCCCCACGGCGCAAGCGTCAGTGCGAAGAATGCCATCAATACCGCCATCTGCTTCCAGCCTGTTCGTAGGAAAAACATCAACGGCAGAAGCACGACCGGAAATAGGAGGAATGTTGTGTACGTTAGTGTGAGATATCCGAGTGTGATACCGGCGAACATTGCAGCAAGAAGCGCACGCGTCCGAACCAGATACAGCAGAGCCGCAAAAAACAAGAGTCCCACTGAGAATGCGAGGCTCTCGCGATAGAGCGAGAAGACTGCGTGATACACCGGCGCCGTTATGAACAACAGTAAAAGACTGATATCCGCTGCGCGCTTTCCTGCATGACGAGCAAACTCGCGGGTGAATATCCACGCGGCGCCAAGAAACAGAGCACCTTGGAGAATAAATACCATCAGACGATTTTCGATGCCGAAGACCGCATAGATACCTGCAAGCCACACACTCATCCCCGGTTCGCGGGCGAAGTACGGCGTCACACCATCGAGCGAATAGAAACCCTGCTGCACTAAGTTCACCGCAACGTCGCTGTACTGCGCAGCATCGTGATCGAACGTCAGCGACGGAGGAACGCCCATGCGAAGCGGCAGGAGCAGCCCCCACAAGACGATAAACAGACCGATGGCGAAAGACTCAAGAGTGCAAAAGCGTTTCACGGTTTAATTGTACTGCTTCATCCACTCCGAAAGCCACAAGAGCGCCCACACATGATCGGAGTAGTCGATACGCGACCGATGGTACGTATCGAGGAACTTCTCAATTTTCTGCTTATCGAAGATTTCCCAGTACAGATCGGGGGCGGAGAGGATGCTGTCATGCACGTAGTCTTTCAGATCATTGCGGAACCAGTCGTCGAGCGGCAGGCGGAAACCGCGCTTTTTCCCATTCAACACATCATCGGGCAGATCGTCTTTGAGCATGTCCTTCATAATCCACTTGCCGATCTTTCCGTGGATCTTGTGCTGTACCGGAATCTTCGCTGTCAGTTCCATCAACGTGTGATCCAGAAACGGTGACCGCGCTTCGAGTCCGTGCGCCATCGTGCCGATGTCGACTTTCGGGAGGAGATCATCGGCGAGATAGGTCTCGAGGTCCATCGACATCGCTTGATGAACGATATCGTCTTCCCGTGCGCGTCCCCGTGCCGCCTTCGTTCGTTCCGCATACCAATCGTCAGTGCGACCTGCCGGTTTGAATTGATCATGACAGATGGATGCCTTCTCTTCTTCGGTAAAGAAGCTGATGTACTGGAGATACCGCTGCGGGAATGGCTGATGAAGTGATGATGCAAAGCGCAGTCCGCGGTAACTCAGCGTGTCATTGCGCAGTGCATGCAACAGCGATGCTCCTCCACGCGCGACCATCGACGGTAACCATTGGATTTTTTCTGCAAACTGCACAATCGGATAGCGAACGTAGCCCGCAAAATTCTCATCTCCCCCATCACCGTTGAGAGCCACTGTCACATCTTTTCGTGTTTCGCGAGCGACCAGATACGTCGGGATCGATGACGGATCGGCATACGGCTCTTCGTAGGTGTGTACCAGTTCCGGCAACAGATGAACAATGTCGGGCTCCAACACAATCGGGTGATGATTGGTCTTATAGCGATCTGCTACTAACTGCGCGAGCGGCAGTTCGTTACGGGCCTGACTCTTGGACCCGATCGAAAACGTTTTCACCGGATGACTGCTGATGCGACTCATGGCTGCGACGACTGCACCGGAGTCGACACCACCCGAGAGGAATGCGCCGACCGGGACATCGGCCACCATGCGCAGACGAACGGATTCTTCGAACACTGCACGGATACGTTCCTGCCATTCCGGTACAGAGACGCGTTCGTCGGGTTGATACTGCAGTTCCCAGTAGCGTTCGATCTTCTGCTCTCCGGTTTTAAGATCGATCGTGAGTGTATGTGCAGCGGGCAGTTTGTGGATGCCGACAAAGCCTGTCAGTGGCGCAGGCAGATACATCATCGTCAGAAAGTGGTGGATCGCCTGGCGGTCGATTTCCTTTGGACATTCCGCAAGCGTCCTCAGCGCTTTCAGTTCCGATGCAAACGCAAAGACTCCGCGTTCGTGAAAGTATTTGATCGGCTTCTTACCTAGGCGATCACGCGCAATAAACACCGTGTTCTTCTTTCGATCATGAATCGCGAAGGCGAACATCCCGCGCAGCATCGGCACACATGCCGGGCCGTGGACTTCGTATAATTTGAGCAGCACTTCTGTGTCGCAGTGACTGCGGAACGTGTGACCGGCGGACTCCAGTTGAGCGCGAAGCTCCGCGAAGTTGTAGATCTCTCCGTTGAAGGTGATCACCGTTTCTTTGTCATCACTGAACATCGGCTGCGCTCCGGCAGGTGTGAGGTCCAGAATCGCAAGACGGCGATGACCGAAGCCGACATTCTGATGAATATAGGTTCCCCGCCCGTCCGGACCGCGATGGGCAACGCCGTCCGTCAGCCGATCAAGAGTGCCCTGATCGACCGTTTGTCCGTCCAGCCGAATGATACCTGCGATACCGCACATCGTATTGCAGACTAGCAGAATACGGTGTTTTTGGTGAAAAGTCGCTATACTATGCGACCTTTATGAGCTTCTTGGAGACTGCTGCATCGGCCGCATGGAATGTGCTACCTGCTGCATTATTTCACCCGAAAGAGGGTCATAAAACACTGGGCGGCAACCAATTTTGCACCCTGCAAAAGCGTCCTCCCTTGGGATATGCAGATGAATCGTCCTACGCCGTCTTTACCGATACCCGGTTCAGAATGCGGCATCTATTTCATAAATTTGCAGAATTTTTACCTGCGGAATTTACTATCATCGATCCTCCGAACGGGCAAAATTGCTTTATGCACGCACTGAATATCGATCCGAAAACAACCAGAAAATTCGGACGGGACTTGTTTGACGAAGAGCTGACAAAACGGGGCTATCAGTGCATCGACTACGAAGATACACAACCTCAGGCGGGTGACATTATCGTATATTCCGTCGAAGGCATCATTGATAGCATCCGCGAGCATGCAGCGCTCTATGTAGGGGATGGCCGCGTCCGTTCGCGATGGGGGTACCATTCCCCTCTGGTTGAACATCCATTAAAAGCAGTTTTGTCCGGATATTGGAATCTGGATGATCGATATCTGGCTATCGAGCGCAAGACATAAAAGGTGGATGGCAAAAAACATGACCTTCGCGTACTCTCCGCCCATGCAGGAAAAACACCCGCAATGGGAATGGCAGTGGCACCAATTCTACGACGATAACCAATGGTTGTTCACGGAGTGGATTAAACCGAACACCCTCGAAGACTTCCGCGGAAAGGAGGTCCTGGATTGCGGATGCGGCGGCGGACAGCACATCAACTTCGTTTCGCCGTACGCCAAGCACGTCACCGGCGTCGACTTTAACGCCTTGAGCGCGGCCAAAAAGAGCACGGCCACGTTGCACAATGTGACGTTGATTGAGGCGGATTTGGCGGAGATGGATTTGGGGAAACAGTTCGATATCGTCTACTGCATTGGTGTGCTGCACCATACGGACAGTCCCGATCGCACATTCAGAAACATCGCGAAGCACTGTAAGCCCGGCGGGAAAGTGATCGTCTGGGTCTATTCGAAAGAAGGGAACTTCCTCAACTGGGGCGTGCTGGAGCCCATCAAGAGTGCAATCCTCCTGCGCCTGCCGCGCAGCATCAACCTCTTCATCGCACACATCCTCACAATTCTCGTTTCGATTCCGGTCTACACCGTCTACCTGCTGCCCCTAACATTCCTGCCGTACTACGAGTATTTCCAGAACTGGCGGAAGCTGACGTATACCCGCAACCTGCTCAATGTGTTCGATAAAATGAACGCTCCGCAGACCTGGTTTATCACCAAAAAGCAGATCGAAAGCTGGTTTCCTGCCTCAGAATACACCGATATCGCCATTTCTCCGTATCGGGGGGTAAGCTGGCGCGGATCGGGCACAAAGCGATAGTCCCTCGGCAATCCTTCGACAAGCTCAGGATGACGAGTGACTTTTATCGTGAGGACGGTTCGACAGGCTCACCGTCAAAATATGGCCCTGAGCCTGTCGAAGGGCACCTATAATCAAAATACCCCGTCACCGTGAGCCTGCCGAACGGTGCCGAACCATTGCTAAACCATGCTTTTTAATGGTTTTTGTGTATACTATCCCACTCTTATGCCCGCAACCGTCCTCGTTACCGGTGCCTCCGGCTTTGTCGGCCGTGCAGTCGTGGATGCCCTCCTCTTCAGGGGGTACAACGTCCGTGCTTTCGTACGAGCAGAAACATCCCCCCTGCCCGATCACCCGAATATCACGCGCGTCGTCGGTGATATCCGCGATCTACATGCCCTGGAAGGGGCAATGGCGGGCGTCGCGTATGTTGTCCACTGCGCCGCGCGAAAGAACGATGAGAAGGACAGTATGGAGATAAACATCGAAGGAACGAAGAACGTGATGGAGGCTTGCCGCATTGCCGGCGTAAAACGGATTGTGAATCTCAGCACGCAGTCCGCAAAGCTCCAGCAGAAAGGTGTGTATGGATCGACGAAGGCGGAAGCAGATCGATTGTTTCATGCATCAAATGTACCGGTTACCACGTTGCGTTCGAGTCTCGTGTACGGCGATAAGGAGAGTGGTGTCTTCGGCACGATTGTCCGATACAGCAAACTCCCGTTCATCCCGATGATCGGCAACGGCAAGGCGCGGTTCAGACCGATCCACCGAAGCGATCTTGCAACGATTATTCTAACAACACTGGAAACATCTGCATGCTCCGGCAACATCTACGATGTCGGCGGACCGGATCTTGTCAGCCTAGATGAGATCGCAGAGCAGATCATGAACGCGCAGAAGATTGATCGCCCGATTCTGCATCTACCCGTGTGGATGGGATTGGCAATTGCCGGTGCGGCATCGTTCCTCCGCAATCCTCCGCTCACCGTCAGCAATGTGCTGGGGTCAACCGTCGATGTGCCGATGGATCTATCCCCGCTCGCAAAAGATATCGGCAGCCTTCCAACACGGACATTCGAACAGGGACTGACGGAACTGTTCGGCCCGATGCCAAGCGCGCTGCAGCGCGAAGGGGCATCTCTCCTACGATACGTCCTGTCTGGCGTCGGCACCTGGGAACCGCCTGCCGAGGCGATTGATCGCTATGTCACCGCACTGCAGGTTCATGCCATCGATGGCTGGACGATTCCCCGACGCGTTCTTCGTTCACGCATGCGACTGTCCGGCATCGATACGGCATCGCGCCTGCGCGCACCGCATTCACCCATCCGTCAAAAGCTCCTGATAGCGGCGGCGATTGCCGAGACACATCCGGCATCGGCCGATGCTCTGTTGCCGCGCAAGCGGTCGATCGTGATGATCATGTTCCGATCGTTCGATCTCTCGGTGAGACTGCTCTTCTCACTCCTCTTCGCACTTCCCTCTCTCACGTCATCCACTCACCTTCGCACCCATGCAGGAATCGCCTGACGTCATTGTGATCGGCTCGGGACCTGCGGGAGCGCATGCAGCCTTGGCGCTCGCAGAAGCAGGCGTCTCCGTGCATATTCTGGACGGCGGGCAGAGTGCGCCTCCGGAACTGACGACCCCCGTAGAGGGGACATTCATGGACGTGCGAAAGAATGATCCGGATCAATGGAAGCTCTTTTTAGGTACCGACTATTCCGGCATTCCGGTCAGCGGCTTGGAAGGAGGATTGGGCGGCGGAATGACCAGTGGCAACCGCAGCTACGTTGTCCGTGACGCACAGAACGAACTGCCTCTGACGGTCGAAAACGGAGTTGTGATTCAAAGCCTTGCAACAGGCGGACTGGGTGCGGCGTGGGGCGGCGCATCGGCGTATCTCGATGACGACGATTTGGAGCGGATGGGTCTACCGGCAGCATCGATGCAACGGGCCTATGACGAGGTATCGCGGCTGATCGGCATCTCTGGGCCTGCCACGCATCCCTGCGTTCAGCCGGGAGTAACACCGGACGCGCACGCACGACAAATGCTGAAGCGTGCAGAAAAACAATTGAAGAAGCTGAACCGCTTGAACGTGACGGTATCGCAGCCACATACGGCTCTACTGACTCAGCCGATAGGTGACAGACAACCGACGACACTGGCCGACATGGATTACTACACCGATCCCGGCAAGTCGGTGTACCGCCCGCAGTACACAATTGATGACCTCAAGCGCTTTCCGCATGTCAGCTACACCGGCGGAGTCGTGGTGCAGAGAGTGGAAGAAACACCGGAGGGTATCGTGGTGTTTGGTCATCGCATCGGTGACGTCCATACCGTCCTTCGCTGGACGGCAAAGCGCGTGATTGTCGCCGCAGGAACCGTCAATACCGCACGCATTCTGCTGCAGAGCAAAGACCTGTTTGATACGCCTATTGCATTTGTTGCAAAGCCGCACAGCTACATCGCCTGTCTGCACCGCGCCATGCTCGGACGGGAACCGGAGGCACGACAACTCAGTCTCTGCCAGCTGATCGTCTCCGACAATCATCGCCGCCGAGACAGTCTGCGCGGCGGGTGTGCGCAGATCTACAGCTATCGATCGCTGCTGCTGTTCCGCCTTCTCGGAAGCATCCCCTTCCCCATTCCGGAAGCATTGGGATTCCTATCGCTCTTCAGCCCCGCACTGGTACTGGCCGATGTGCGTTTCCCTGGTACGACCGCGGACGGCCACACGCTGACACTGCGACGTGATAACAGACATCCGTCGATCCACATCCGCTGTACGACACCGGACAAACGCGAACGACGAGCATCACTGAGAAAGATTCGATCCGCGTTGCGAACACTGGGGCTTTTCCCGGTAAAAACAGTCAACATGCCCGAGGCATCGACATCACACCATGCGGGCACCGTCCCCGTCAGCGATGATCCATCGTTGCCGCTCTCGTGTGACAAGCATGGACGCGTGAACGGAATGAGGAACGTCTACGTCGCCGATGCGTCGATGTTCCGCTGTTTGCCGGCATTGCCGCATACGCTAACGATTATGGCCAATGCCCGACGCATTGGTGGGATCGTAAAAAACAGCCTATAGCTAAAAAATCTAAAATTCTGAAACTCTAACATTCTAAAGGGTGGTTTTAGGATTTAGAGCTTTAAAACATTCGAATTTTCTTCGGACTTCGTGTTTCGTGGTTAGAGTTTCCCCCTGCAGAAAAGCAATAAACAAGGCTATACTCCCCCACATGTGCGGCATTGCAGGATTCACCGGCTCGGACAGGAGCGTCATTGAGCGGATGACCGATGCGCTGGTCCACCGCGGACCGGATGGAAAAGGGATCTGGGCGAGCGAGAAAGGATGCATGGGCCACTGTCGTTTAGCGATTTTAGATCCGCGCCCAGAAGGCAATCAGCCGATGTGGAACGAGGACCATTCGGTCGGCATCGTCTTCAATGGCGAGATCTACAACTACAAAGAATTGCGAGGGGATATGGACTGTAAAACGAACACCGATACCGAGGTGATTCTGAAGCTCTTCGAGCGTCAGGGAATGTCCTTCATTCACAGGCTGCGCGGGATGTTCGCCATCGGTATTTACGATGCGAAGCACGACACCTGGCATCTGGTGCGCGATGCGAACGGTATCAAGCCGCTGTTTATTGCAAACGTCGACGGTCAACTCGCATTCGCATCAGAAATGCGTTCACTGCTGAAAGCCTTTAAAACAAAACCCGCACTGAACATGACGTCGCTGTCGCAGTACATGCGTCTTCAGTATGTGCCGGGGCCCTACACGCTGTGCGAGGGAATCGAGCAGCTGCCTCCCGGCATGATTCTGAACTGGGAACGGGGAAAAGAGATTCGCTACCGCTTCCATCCGGAAGAGCGAGGACAGTACTTCGGCAACCGGGCGGATTTCAAAGAATTCTTCCCGGGCATTATGGACCGGGTCGTGAAGCAGCATCTGATCTCGGACAAGCCTGTCGGGATTTTCCTGAGCGGCGGAATGGATTCGTCGATCGTGCTATACCACATGAGTGAACATACGCGTGGACCGGTGAAATCTTTTACGGTGCGATTTGATGCAACCGAGGAAGAAGACGCCGCGCGCTTTAACACCGATGCGGAGCTGGCGAAGAAAACGGCGGCTGTCTTTGGTGCCGAACATCGTGAGCTGATGTTAACCGCGGAAATGTACCGCGATGCATACGAAGATACCGCCCGGTCACTCGATCAACCCAATGCCGACAGCGTCTCTGTCGCACAATTTTTGCTGTCACGCATGGCCAAAGAACATGTTGATGTGGTGTTGACCGGAGCGGGGGGCGACGAACTCTTCGGCGGCTATCCGCGCTATCGCATCGCTCGCATCATTCACGCACTGCGCGCGATTCCCGGTCCAGTCCGCGGAGCGATGGCATCCGCGCTCGGATATCCCGGCGACGTGCTGAAACTGAACCCCGGCCCGCTGCTTGCCGAACGCCTTCTTGCACGACCGGAAAGCGAGGGATTGAGGATTGCACGCGGCGAGTGGTTCGACGGTCTGGCGACACGTTCGGTATTCGAAGATCATTTCGATGACGTACAAAAGCTGCCCAAGCTGAACAGAGGCGCGGTACGTCCGTTCATGGAAGCGGACCGCCACATGTGGCTGGTCGATGAATCGCTGCGTCTGACGGACGCGACAACGATGGGAAGCGGCGTCGAGGCGCGTGTGCCGTTCGTCGATGAACGGATTATCGCCGCGGCCCATGCGACACCGGGCAATTGGAACGTGAGTTACCGCGATACCAAAGTGCTGCTAAAAGAGACGTACCGCGAGATTCTGCCCGATCATCTGTTCACGCTGAAGAAAGCATCGTTCTATCCTCCGCTCAGCAAGTGGCTGCGGCGCGAGGCCTATCCCCTTGTCGAACGAATGCTCGCCCATCCGCGCATCGCGGAGCTGTTCGATGTTGAAGAGCTGCGTATCATCGCCGAGGAGCACCGGACGAAAAAGGTCTATCATCTTCACACGCTGTCGACACTCATTCAGCTGAGTTTTTGGTTCGATACGGTGTACGACGCGGACTGAAACCGTATACTGGGTGCATGTGGATCTTCGTCTTCATCGGCGGGCTCATCGTCCCCCGCATCACCATCGCATTCCTGTATCTGTTCACGACGTGGTTCAACGGCGTCTTCGAAACACGCGCATGGCCGATTCTCGGCTTCCTGTTCATGCCACTCACGTTGCTCTGGTACAGCCTCGTCGAAAAGATGATGGCCGGCGAATGGAACTGGTGGCAAGTTGGCATCACCGTTGCGCTTGTGCTGGTAGACCTGGGCGTCATCGGGAAGAGTTCGGATTAATGCCCGGATACTTTTTGAGCCACCAGGAAGAAGGTTGCTCCGTCATGCGGAAACAACCAATTGAGAAAATGCTCGTATGGCCGAAGTGCCATATGGCGGCCGCTGATTTTTGAAAGATGGTTATATGTCCGTACTGCTCGAACGTCGAACGGCAAAGTATGCATAAGGAGCAATGGATCAAATCCTTCTTCTCGCCGCAATCCACCCGCCGTCGGCGAGTGAACATCAATCAGACGTGAAAGATCTGCACCGGTTAATGGCCGATCAATTAATTTCTCGCGCAGCAGAACCTCATTGATGTGTTGCAAAAAAGGATCTGGATGATGCGATGTGGCTACTTTATAGATTCTGCATGCTTGCAGTATCTGCACTGCCAACCTTCGTGGCGCAAGCCGATGAAACAGCGACGCTTGAGCAGGCAAGAAAGCACTCGATTGAAAGAAGCGCTTATTCGGCTCATGCCCAATGAACAACAACCCGCCGGGCTTAAGCACGCGAGCGCATTCGAGCAGAAATGCATGCGAATCGGGCATGTGATGCAGAACGGAATTCATCGTCAGGACATCAACGGATTCATTCGGAGCGGGGATGGTTTCACTGCTCATTTTTAGGGTCTGCAACACGACATCCGGTCGCAGAGCTGTGAATTTGTCTGCACAGATCTGCAACATCTTTGCGGAAATATCCGCACATATAAACGTATCTCCTGTGCGCATGTGAGACATTAAACGCTCACCGACAAATCCCGTACCCGATCCTACATCGAGAAATGTCCACTGTGCCGTAGAGGAGGCCAAACACGAAGAAAGGATGCTATTCCATCGCTGTTTTTCCTGTTCAAAAATCTCCGGATGAGCGTTTGCATACTCTTCTCCTTCCAAATCATGGAATAACTCGTTCGCCCGCAAAACAAGCGCATGGTGGGTCATACACCCGCAGAAGAAGGTGCGTTTCCCGGAACACACCGATACGTCGTTCCATAGCCAAAATTACGCATAACCGGAAGCGACGAGAATCGCTCCATGAATCGCGTAATCGGAAGCAGGAACGGCAGATAGGGCAAAATATACGCCGTTGCTGTAAAGCCCGTTACCTTCAACCCACCCTGCTCCAACAACCATTTGCCGCGCCACGGAAACCGCCAAATATGCACCAATTCCATGTGTCCCATATACCCTTCGTTCACTCCTTCCTGTCCGGTGATAAACGCCCAGAGAACTTTGAAAAACCCGACGAAGATTGCGTACGGTGTCTTGCGGGAGAACGTCCAGTATTTGTCTTTGCCAAGCAACACCATGGCACACGGATTCAGACAGGTGGGAATCGCGATGACAGCGCCTGTGCGTGCGATGCGATTGATCTCCCTTACACCCTGCACGAAGTCCGGAATGTGCTCCAGAACATGGCTGGATACGACGTAATCGAATGATTTGTCCTCAAACGGCATCTTCTCCAGATCTCCCACCAAAAACGTGATCTGTCCTTCGAGCCCTTCTTCCTTCGCATACTCTTTGCACGCAGCGATATTCGGCTCCGAGATATCAGACCCCGTCACTATGCATCCATGCTTTGCGAGCATCACGCTCAGCATCCCCTCTCCGCATCCTGCATCCAGCACCGTAGAGCCGGGCGGGATGTGATCGAGGAACATCTTGTACTGCCGGTTATGCGCGTGGTGGCGGATGGGTGACGGCGCCTGGAAGCGCTTTTCACGAATGCGATCGTGCAGGCCACTGTAAATACGCTTGTTTTCTTCGGGAGATGCGAGAGTCATAGATGAATGAAGGACTGCATTGTAGCGATTCCCAGTAACGCATGCAGCAGCTTTCAGATAAGCTGAATATATGCGCATTGTTCTACTTACCCCCGATCTCACCGGCCATAGCGGCTGGAGCAGATACGCAGTTGATATTGGCAAAGCATTGCAGGAACGCGGCCATGAGCTACATGCGATTGTCGCACGGCCGACTGATGCGTCCTGGTGTACGGAGTATCCGATGCTTCGCCATGCAACCGCGTATTTAAATAACGGCTTTCTCCGCTGGTGGCATATTATCAAACTGAAGATGCTGCTGCGGCGTATCCGTCCGGACGTCGTACATGTCATTGCCGAGCCGTATGCGATGCTGACACCCCTGCGACAAGAATGGAAAACGTTTCTGACGATTCACGGATCGTACGCGGTCGTTCCTCTTTACAGCGGAGATACATGCCGCACGTTGGCCGAGAAGTATTATCACGAGATGGACGGGATTATCGCCGTCAGCGAATTTACGAAGGGATATGTGCAGGAGCGTGAACCGACTCTTTTTGCCAGCGCGGATCTGCAACATCGCATCGCGGTCATTCATAACGCGATCGACCTGCAGGGCGTGACAGCCGATACCGCAAAGAAGCCCGGTCAGCCGCTGTCGATAATCAGCGTCAGCGCGGTGAAGCGAAAAAAGGGATATCTTCAATCGATTCAAGCAATTGATGAATTTCGCAGAAAGACCGGTTCCGATCTCCGCTATGACATCATCGGTCCATCGGACCATGACAAGGCATTTACCGACGAACTACGGACAGAAATTCACAAGCGCCGCCTCGACGACATCGTCCGCGTTCGCGGTACGGTCGATGATGCTGAACTGGATGCAGCGTATAAAAATGCAGACCTGTTTTTACTCCCCTCTTTGCATGACGGTGATTACTTTGAGGGATTCGGATTGGTGTTTTTAGAAGCGAACGCACGCGGAGTACCGGTGATTGGACCGAACAACGGCGGATGCCCCGAGGCGATCAAAGACGGGGTCAGCGGGTACCTCTGCGATCCGCTGAAAATTGACTCAATTGTAGAACGCATGGAAGACATTCTGATGCATCACACGATTAAGCGATCGGCATGTGTCGAATGGGCACATGCGCACGATATCCGTCAGACCGTGCGTGAAATAGAAAAGAAGTATGAAAATATATGAAACTTTACCCTTATAAGGGTATTTGTTAGAGTCTGATAACTATGCTGTCGCTTCGAAATACGATCCCACTTTCCTATAGATATGTTCTCCTTGTCGCCGCTTTAGTGCTTATTGCAAAGGCGGCATTTCTTGTAATGACTCCCATGAGGGGGCTGGCCAGCACGACATGGATTATTGACGACAGCTTGATCGAAATGCGAATCGCACAAAACATCGCCGAGGGAAATGGCTTCTCTCTTGATGGAATCCACCCAACAACTGGAGCCCCCTTCCTATGGATTTATCTATCTTCCATCAATCATGTTTTTTTAGACCGTGACGCAGCAATCAGATTCACACTATTTGAATCCGCCGTATTCGGTGCATTGGCAGCAATCGTTGTTTTTGCTCTCGCGCTTAAATTATCACAAAATCGAAGAATCGCATGGACGGCATATTTGCTGGCCACATTTACCGGGAATGCATTCTTTAATGCCATTAATGGTATGGATACTGCGATATTCACTCTATTTGTATTAATGACAATTGCGGCATATTTTAACGTTGGAAGGCCAACAAAATGGTCTCCATTCGCATGGGGAAGTGTCACAGGTATTTGCGCAGGTCTCACATGTATGACACGTGGTGATGGTATTTTTGTTGTAGGCGCAATCGGTGCATATCACCTATGGGAAATATGGAATGCGAAAGGTGAAGACAGAAAAGATCTAGTACGCACATTAGGCGGAATGATACTGACATGGACAATGATGTTTGCAGTATTTATGGGATGGCAACTTATTCAAACAGGCTCTCCTTTCCCTGCAAACCAGGTAGGCAGACGAGGATTGTCACTCGCATGGCATAATTTTTCATTCGACGAATTCTCCCTAAGCCGATATATCCAGATAGTTGTGTGGAACGTATTTCAACTTGAAGAACTTCTGCGTATTGCAATGGGCTCTGCCTTGTTGGCACTTGTTGCTCTGGCTGGAGGTTTTATGCGACAAGATCTGAGACGGCTCTCGATAATAACCATTATCTACAGCTTTGTCTTTTTCCTTCTACTAGTTGCCTATCAATGGTATTTCGCAGACTTTCATGGACTTCGTTATATTAATCCGGCTACGCACTTGTTTTTTATATTTATTGCAGCCCTTCTCTGGCAACTTCCCGATGTTCGCTACAAAACTACTGTTGTTACACTACTTACGCTAAGCGTCATAACAGTTGCAACATATAAGCATTACCAACTGGCGTCGCGCCTTCCTTGGGCTAAATATATGAGTTTCATTGGCACGCCTAATCCGGAATTGAATAAGCAGTTTTGGGAACCAATTGATTGGATGCGTGACAATCTTCCCAAGGGAACGGTTGTCGGAATACGGGATTACGGAAGAAGCTCGATGTTCACGGAGATTGCCGTACAAGACCTCGCAGGCAATATCGATCCTGAAGCAGCTCATGCTTTGAAAGATGGAACGCTCGATGAATATTTAAAACAACGCAATGTCGAATATCTATATATTCCCAGTCTTGAACAGCGTCAGGATTATCTTTATCAGTATCTCCATAAAGAGCTCCGCCTGGAACAGGTAAAAGAAGTCCAGCCATCCCCCTTCCAGACTCTATATAAAATTATCTGGTAATGGATTTTTACGCCTGTGAGTCGATAGTCCCCGTTATATCAATGACGGGCTGACGGAACACAATGTGTTTGTAGGAGCTGTGCGGCGTGCCAATCACGATGATATCTGCGCGATCAAGCACTTCTTCCTGTGAAAGAAGACTGTCGTCTTTCACATAAGGATCGCAGCTAAGAACCTCTTTGGCTTCGAGCAGCAGCACTTTTCGCAATTTGTATGACAATGAGCTGCGAGTGTCGTCATTGTCGGGCTTGAATGCCATACCAAGCAATCCAACTGTCATTTCGCGCAATGGGAAAGCTTTCTTGATCTGCTGCACCAGCTGATACGGCAAGCCTTCGTTGATCATCATCGCAGCCTGACCGAGAACGAATGATCCGTGATCAAACGCTGCCAGCTGCATCGTGTCTTTGAGCAGACAGGGGCCAGCGGCGAACCCTGCACGAGCGAACGACTTCATGCGCGGATAATCCTGACGGAGTGCGGCGTAGATCTTCTGAAAGTCCGCATCGAAGTCCTGCGCGATCACCCAGAACTGATTGGAAATCGCGAAGTTGATGTAGCGCCATGCATTGGCATAGAGTTTCGCGAGTTCAGCTTCGACTGGACGCAGAAACGCGATACTCGGTGAAATCGCTTCAAAAAGTGATGCTGCACGGTGTGCAGCCTTCTCGGTATACCCACCGATCAGCTGTGGAAGTTGTGCGAGTTCTTCGAGCGACTTCCCCTGCACAATGCGTTCCGGGCAGTACGCGAGGTCGATATCGTCGTGTCCTGCTGCCGAAAGTTGGCGACCGAGGCGCTCGGTGACACCGGGGAACACAGTGCTTCGCAGAATCAGCAGCTGTCCTGCATGGGCACAACTAACGATATGCTTGAGTGATGCATCAAATGTACTGACGGACGGATCGAGATATTCATCGACCGGCGTTCCGATAGTGATGATCACGTTTTCGACCTGGTCCAGCACGCCAAAGTCAGTAGTCGCACTGAGTGCGCCGGATTGGATGACTTGTGACAGCAAGACATCGGCTCCCTCCTCTTCGAACGGCATGGTTCCACTATTCACCATCGCAACCGCTTTCTCGCTGATATCGACCAAATGCACACGAAACCCCTTCTCCGCAAAGACCATACCCAAGGGCAATCCGACATGTCCGCATCCGCCGATGATCGCAATCGTCTTTTCCATGAAAAAGCCGGCTCATTCTTGCGATAAAAGCCTAGTCGGTCAACGCAGTTTACCTCCCAAGCCACCCATGTTTCACACCGCGAAGATACCAGCGCAGATACTGTGGGAGCCACGCCCAAAGGCGGAAACGGGAGGCGCCGATAGTGCGATCGTGCCAGGTGGTGGGGACCTCGGTGATTTTCCAGCCCCGCTCGAAGGCTTTTACCACTAATTCAATTCCGAGCGCGAAGCTTGCATCACTTTCAATCGGCAACTCCAGAATACGCCGGCTGTAGGCGCGGAAGTTATTGGTCGAATCGTGAGTCGGCATCCCCGCGCAGTAATAGAGCGAGAGTCCGGCCATCCGGGACAGGAATTGTTTGAATGCCGGACCGCCGATCTGGCGACCGCCTTTCATGTAGCGGGAACCCGCGGCGACATCGGCGCCTTCGCGGACCAACTTCACCATTGCGGGGACGTCCATTGGATCATCTGCGCGATCCGAGACCATCGTCACAATCACATCGCCTTTTGCTGCCGCAAATCCTGCGCGGTACGCATTCAACACTCCTCGTCCCAGCGTGTTATGGACAAGACAAACACTGAGAATAGGGGGCTGCATCGCATGAACGGCGGGAACCGTGTCATCTCCCGGAAAGTCATACACGATCAACGTCTCATGAGGTTCTTTGATGGCATCTTCAACTTCGGTCAGAAACCGGACGATATTTCCACCTTCGTTATAGACGGGCACGACAATGCTGATCAGCGACATCGGTCTGAGCATACTCAAACCCTATCGCACTGTATACTACTGCCGATGGATACGATCGGCGTCGGCATCATCGGCCAGGGGTTCGGGGCAAAAGTTCAGCTTCCGGGATTTTCCGGGCTAGACGGTGTCCATGTCGTCGGTATTGCCGGACGCGACGGATGGCAGGCGTTGATCGAGAATCCTGATATACAGCTAATCAGCGTCTCCTCTCCTCCATTTACTCATGAGGAGATTGTGTCGGCAGCGATTACAGCTGGTAAACATGTGCTCTGCGAGAAGCCATTCACAATGCATACCACATCGGCACAGCGACTACTCGATCAAGCAGAAGAAGCCGGCATTGTCCACGGTGTCGACTTTGAGTTCCGTGAATTACCGGCATTGCAGAAACTGCATGAGCGATTGGGCAGTGGCGAATTAGGAAACGTCCAAAGCGCGGAGTTCAGTTGGATTGTCGGTACGTGGGCAGATCCGATGATCCCCTGGCGTTGGCAATGTGACGAAGCACAAGGTGGAGGAATTGTCGGCGCACTGGGTGTGCATCTGTTTGATGCGGTTGAGTGGTTAATCGGCCCAGTTGAAACGGTGAAAGGTCTGTGCGGCACGGCGATTACACATCGTCCCGACGGCGAGACCGGGAAACCGAAAGACGTGACGGCGGAAGATCATGCGACAATCAATCTTACACTGACATCAGGGGAACCAGTGACCGTCCGGCTGTCGAACGTTGATCGGGAAGGCACGGGTCTCATGATCAATCTGGAATGTGAGCATGGTACGCTGAAGCTCGAAAGTGCCTCGCAGGACTATGCGAAAGGACTCCGGGTGATCGAGAATGGTCAGTTGCTATTGAATGACGAAGTCATACCAGGAATCGACGGTCGCATTGTGCCGTTCCAGAAGCTATCGACCCGGTTGATTACAGCGATTCAGGAAAACGACCGCGGCTTTACCCCGTCTTTCCGCGAAGGCCTGCGATCGACGTGGATCCGTGAGCACGCTACACTCCCGATCCATGAGTAAAACCCTCGTTACCGGCGGCCTTGGATTCCTCGGAGCATCGTTGGTCCGCGCTCTCGTTGCGCGTGGCGACGATGTCCGCGTGCTCGATAACTCATCGCGCGGATCGGTAGAGAAGCTCGGTGATACAGGGAGTAGTGTGGAGATTATCGAAGGAGATATTCGTGATCCAAGAGTGGTGCGACGCGCAGTGGCAGGAACGGAGAAAGTGATCCATCTCGCATTCGTGAACGGCACCGAGTACTTCTATAAGTACCCGGCCTTCGTTCTTGATGTCGGCGTGAAGGGCATGGTGAATATCATCGACAGTTGTATCCAGGAAGGCGTGAAAGACTTGGTTGTCGCATCAAGTTCCGAGGCCTATCAGACACCGCCGATTGTCCCGACGCCCGAGGATGTGCCGCTGTCGGTGCCCGATCCGCTCAATCCCCGCTACTCCTACGGCGGTGGAAAAATTCTGGTCGAGCTGATGGCCTTCAACTATGGCCGTTCCTATTTTGATCGCGTCGTGGTCTTCCGCCCGCACAACGTATACGGTCCGATGATGGGATGGGAGCATGTTATTCCACAGTTCATTTCACGAATGAAAACACTGGCCAATCAATCATCGGAGCAACCCCTACCATTCCCCATTCAGGGTGACGGCAGCGAGACCCGCTCCTTCGTGTATATCGACGACTTCACTGCAGGTCTGATGATTGCTGCCGATAGGGGTGAGCACATGAACCTGTATCACATCGGTACGATGGACGAAGTGAGTATTGCCTCGGTCGCCCATACAGTTGCCGCAGAGATGGGGCTGGATATCATCCTTGTGCCCGGCGATGCAGCCAAAGGCAACACCCCACGTCGTTGTCCGGATATCTCAAAGATTTCCGCTCTCGGATACACACCGAAGCACACGCTTGCTGATGGTCTGAAACCGACCGTACAGTGGTACACGGAACACGCTGAAACACAGCGGAAAATTACCCAAGACCCTCCACTCTTCTTTCTTCCTTCCTGATCATGTCATTGTACGGACCCGTCACTCACTGTCAGACCTGCGGATCAACCGATCTACAATCTGTCATCTTCCTCGCCTTCCTGCCGCCGGTTAACGTGATGCGACCGATTGGCACCCCGCACGATCAGGAGAACTGGTTCCCCGCCGAGATGCTGCGCTGCAGCCACTGCACATTGGTACAGCTGGGTTACACCGCTGACCCGTCACTGATCTTCCCGCCGGAGTACCCGTATACCAGCGGCACCACCCGCATCCTGCGCGAGAACTTCGCCGACCTTTACCGCAATGCCAACGACCTGATGCACCTGACGCCGGAGAGCTTTGTGATCGATATCGGCTCCAACGACGGGACGCTACTCAGCAACTTCAAAAACGGCGGACACAAGGTCCTCGGCATTGAACCGTCACTGACCGCCAAAATCGCAGAGGAGAAAGGCGTCGATACGCTGATGACGTTCTTCGGAACAGAAGCAACCGACACCGTCCTGCAGAGTCACGGTCAGGCTGATGTGATGACGGCCGCCAATGTCTTTGCGCACATTTTGGAACCGAATTCGGTGATGGAAAACATCGCCAGGTTGCTGAAGGACGACGGTGTGTTTATCTCGGAATCGCACTACCTGCTCGACCTGGTCGAGACCCTCCAGTACGACACGATCTACCACGAGCACCTACGCTACTACAGCCTGCAGAGCATCAAGCTCTTGCTTGAGAAGCACGGTTTCCGCGTCTTCAAAGTCCAGCGCATTCCAACACACGGAGGAGGAATCCGCGTCTACGCCACACGCAACAACACGTATCAGTCCGATGGATCAGTGGAGGCATTGCTGAAGGTAGAGGACGAGGCGGGGCTGACCGGCACGTCGTGGATCGCCCCGTTCCGCGAGGGCATCATCCGTTCTAAGACAGAGCTGTACCAGATGATTGATAGCATCCGCAAAGAAGGTAAAACGATCTACGGCATCAGCGCTCCGTCGCGCGCGAGCACGCTGGTCAACTACGTCGGACTGGATGACGGCCTCATGCCGTACGTGATGGAAATTACTGGATCGAAGAAGATCGGTAAGTACATGCCAGGCCGTAATATTCCAGTGCTCGATGAAGCAAAGCTCTACGAAGACCAGCCGGACTACGCCCTGCTACTCTCGTGGCACATCGCACAGGAGCTAATGACGAATCTCAAGAAACGCGGCTTCAACGGTGACTTCATCATTCCTCTCCCGGTCCCGCACATCGTCCGCAGCAGCGAGGTCGCTTAAGCACCAAGCAGCTCGGCAATCCTCTCCCCCGCTTTTCCATCCCAGAACTCCGGGATTGTTACGTGTGGATCGGGTGAATGCCGTGCGGCATCAAGCACCAGCTGAT
>CAZUVN010000003.1:0-43543 GCA_964623835.1 uncultured Candidatus Peribacteria bacterium | reverse complement strand
TGGCACCGACCATGATGATGGCCAGACCGAGTGCGGCAAGCTGCGTCAGCGCGCCAAGGATGATGGCTGCGCCACCGAGCGGTTCAGCGAACTTAAGAATGGTCATTGTGGTGCTCGGATCTTCCATGCCCCATTTCTGGAAGCCGTGATAGAGGAAGATGGCGCCGATTGCCAGACGAAGGACGAGAAGTCCCCAGTCTGTGTGCCGGTTCAGTGCGGGAAACAACATCGGAGAGAAAGAGAAGGAAATAAAAGAAACAACGAGAAGTATATCATTCTCCGGAATACCCCCAATCGGCCATCCATTGACGCATCATGTCGATTTCGGTCTGCTGTGCGCTGATGATGGCACGCGCCAGGTCCTTCAGCTCCTCATGTTTCGCATGCTGCAGAACTAATTCGGCCATATCGATGGCACCCTGGTGATGCGGGATCATCATGTCCAAAAATGCTTTGTCGAACGCATCGCCCTCCAGACCTTCGAGTCCGTGGACCATGTCGTCCATAGTCATCGAATCATGATCGGTATGCACATCCGGCTCATCACCGCGCATCATTGCATGCTCCTCATTGGAGTTCATGGAGTGATCGGAGGATGTTGATTGGGCGCACGCAACAAGGAGCAATGGAAGCGCGGCCATCAGAACAAATTTTTTCATAGAAGAGAGAAGAAAAAGACACTACTACTGCAGCATACCATCGAAGGCCGCTTTGAAGGTTTCAAACGGATACGCGCCGCTGATCTGCTGGCTCTGACCATCGGGTCCCAGCACCCAGAAACCCGGTGTGCCACTGATGCCGGACGCCGAACCGTCGGCGAAGTCTTTGTCGATTTCGTCTTTGTGTGTATCGGCATCGAGACACGAATCAAAGGTCGACTGGTTGAGACCGATCTGTCCGGCATACTGCTTGAATGTCGGCACCGCATCAGCAAGCCCACTCCATGCAGCTTGGTTTTCAAAGAGCAGACCGTGCATCTCAAAATACTTGTCCTGATCACCAGCACACTCGGCAGCCATCGCCGCTTTCATCGCCTTGGGATGGAAACTCAGCGGATAGTCGCGAACGACGATCTTTACTTTACCGGTATCGACATACTCGCTCTTGATTTGACCGTAGGTCTGAGTGAAATGCCGACCACAGAACGGACACTCGTAGTCGGTGAATTCGACGAGGGTGATTGGCGCATCTGCCTGACCGAGAACTGCATCATCATCGGGTGTTGCCGGCGTGTCGTTTGTAGGAGGAGGAACGGGAACTTGAGCATCACCTGCAACCGTGGGAGCAGATGGAGCTGATGGGATGACGGCCGTTGATGCACCCATACCGTTCGCAATAACGTAACCGGCAATGAGGCCGCCGAGCGCGAGCGTGGCGCCGAACCAAGGATTATTTGTGGAAGACATGGAAAAAGAGAAGAAAGAAATGAAAAAACTATCGATCATTTCTTCCGTTCATTCCATTCGTACGACCGTTGAAGGACGCCCTCCATCCGGTTCCAGAGCTACAGCATCATAAAAGGCAATGAGACGATGTAATGCGTCATCAAGTTTTTGCGGGTTTGGCGGACACGACACATCGGGCTGTGTCACCGATGCTGATGCTTCATCGGGATCGTCTTTAACATTCTCCACGCACTGCCCTGGGCCACAGTCTGCCTCTGGGACAGTCACCACTTCTCCACTTTCCATCAGACATCGTACGACCATCTTGCTCATCAAAATCTCTTCGGCTTCCGCATGTTGAATCGGCAAAAATACACCGACACCGCCCCCGCAGGCCTGACCTGCGAGGAATGAGAGTGTGACCGCGAATGCAAGAAGAAGACGCACGACCGAAGTGTAGCAGCGAAATTCAAACAGAGGGAATCCCCGGATGACACGACGTCATCCGGGGAGAGTGGTGGATCACGCTGCTGCCGCGAGGCAGAGCCAGATCCAGACGGCGTCTTCTTCTCCTTTTGGTGCAGGGCACCATGATCCATTGATCATCGTGCCGACATGCGCCATTGAGTAGAGGTCGCCCGACTTTTTCCAAGGCCGGCGATTTTGATCGACCCCCACTGCATATGGCTCCGTAGCGCTTCGCACTGGCGTCAAAAAGATCATAACGCCTGGGAGACCGAAGTACCGTCCGATCAGACGTAGAAGCTCATCCTGCCCTTCCGCGTCGACCTCTGTTTGAAGAAGGCGCAAGACGGCAAGTGAGCGACTGTCAGCCAAGTACTCCAGATGCGGGATCCGGTCTCCGGAAATTCCATGCACAGGACCAGGGTTTTCCACGATCATCTACTCCTTGTGTTCTGGATAGAGAAAGAACGCTCATACTAAATTATTCCAAAATTATATTTTGTCAATGGAACACACTCGCACTCCTTTGACAAATAAACAGCGGCCGCAGACGATGAGGCCAATGTCACCATTCACGATTGTCGGCCTAGGAGAACTGCTCTGGGATTGCCTTCCGGAAGGACGCAAACTCGGTGGCGCCCCGGCAAACTTCGCCTATCACGCATCGATTCTCGGCAACAAAGGCATCACCGCGACGCGTGTGGGAACCGATGAACTGGGACAAGAGGCTATCGGCATTTTGGAGCAAGCCGGACTCGATACATCATTTATTCAACGCGACACTGTGCACCCCACGGGAACAGTTGATGTGTCCGTTGATGCACAGGGACATGCGAACTACACCTTCGCCTCGAATACCGCATGGGATCACATGGAGCTGACCGACGAATGGAAACGACTCGCACAGACCGCTGATGCCGTATGCTTCGGATCACTCGCACAACGCAGCCGCGTCTCGCGCGAAACAATCCTCGCGTTTCTGGAACTTGTTCCGCCGACGACGTTACGTGTGTTTGATGTGAACTTGCGCCAAAATTTCTACAACGCCGAGATTCTGGAGCGCTCGTTCCAGTACTGCGACATGCTCAAACTCAACGAGCAGGAGCTGCCGGTACTGGCGCGGCTACTGAACATTCCGTGGGAGAACGAAAAGAACGCACTGGAACGCATTCGGCATCGCTACAAACTGACGCTGATGTGTTACACGCGTTCGGACAAAGGCAGCTACTTCGTGTCGGCGACGGAGTGCTGTGATCATCCGGGCTACCGCGTGAAGGTTGCTGATACGATTGGAGCAGGAGACGCATTTACCGCCGCGGTCGTGCATCACTACCTACAGAAAAAGCCACTCGCCGAGATTGCCGAAGCAGCAAGCAGGCGCGGAGCATGGGTGGCAACACAGGCAGGAGCAATGCCGCATCCGTCGACCTACGATGACCGCATCGTAGAGAGTCCGGTCATGGCGCTTGCGTAAAGCTACCAATACTTGATTGCCATGGAATGCGTGTCATAGTGGTTGAGACAGCACGGTGCTGTCATCGACCTTTCTCTTACCGATTGGGGGGACTATGCAACTGTCCGTCGTTGAAGTCCAGCAAGTTGCGGGCGACATGATTGGTGAATGGGAACACGTTTTGGAGGGCTCACCTCTGGCTGCAAAAGCAATTGAGGGCCAGCGCATCGTGTTGTTCCGCGAGCGGATGTTCCACTGGAAAGACTTTTCCGATCCCATGCGCCGTTGTTCGGGAACAGAGGTGGACTTCGTCAGCTCCATCAAAGGGTATGAGTCAGGAACGCATACAGAGGGATCGCGGACAGGACCTGTCCAGCGGCCGAATCAACTGAGCATTGTCGTGTTCGTGTCTGCGAATGATGAATACGCTCTGCGCGAGCAGCTGAAGGCATCGAAAGTTACGATCCACGACTGGATTATCGCAACGCAAAGCAAAATCGTCCTCCATTCTCCTCAGGCGGCACACGCCGCTTGAACTAACACGATCGAAAGGTCACCCCCGGGGCTGCACGGATGCAGCCCTTTTTCTGATGTTCATTTTATGATAATAAAATATTTTATTAATTTATCAAATTTATATAAATTCAAAAACTTGATTTTTTACCAATTTTGCATACAGTGCGTTCACTCTCATCCGTCACACATACCACTATGCACACACCTGACAGCATCATCGATCTCACTCACCTCTCGAGTGACGATCAATACCGGATGCTTCATGACAAAGAAGAACAAACACGCTTGTCGGGAACGATTGATGAAAAGATCTATATTCTTCGTGGAAATGTCGATGAAGTACTTGGAAGCTTGGGACACGTACAACTGGGATTGCACGACATTGATGGAACGCACACGACTGTCGGCGGACATCGCCTGCACGAATCGAATGTACGGGGATTGAAAAGACTCGGTGAGACACGCATGAAAAACATCGCCGTCACCGGCCGCCATCAAGGGCAAGTAGAAGAAGTGCTTGATAACCATCCGGAAGGAACCGGCATCGACAGCTGGCTGTTGGAACAGGGATTCTTTCTTCGCACCGGACGTTTTGAGTCGGAACTCTTTGAAGGCCGCGAGGAGATTGCTAATCGCGTCGTGCTCGTTCGCGAGCTTGTCAGTGCAACACTACAGCAGCTGGAAGCTGCGCACGGTATCCGCTTTGAAACAACGAGCCTGCGTGACGGCAAGCAGGAGCTGTATCCACATGCACACAAGACCATGTACAGCGTCGATGCGCACAGAGACGGTGTGAAAATTTCGGATCCCGGTCTGCACGAAGCCGTACTCGCGACACTGACTGAATTCTGGCAGGGCATTGATGCTGACGGTGCTATCGCACACAACGGAACCAGCAGCATTGGCACCTACGAGTGGACGCCGGACGGCCTGAACAAAGAGGGGGCGGTTCGCCGCGTGCTGTCTGACGAACAAGTAAAAGCGGAGCGGGCACTGTATCTGGGTGACAGTGGCAATGATCGGGTCGTCTTCGAACATATTCCCGGAATGGTCACTGGCGCTATCGTGAATCCGCATACCAATGAGTCTCTAATTCGGCATGCACGTCTCGCAACGGTCGGAACCGCCAACGCCGCACCGATTCTCTCCTACGCCACACAAGCACGTCTTGCGGCTCGACGGATTGTCATACCCATGATGCTGACTGCACAGGTACAATAAGGGGGACAAATCTGCATGCATCCAATCCGCGACTACTTCCTGATCGGCGACCTGCACACAGCCGCGCTCGTATCAACAGACGGGGCGATCGACTGGCTGTGCCTTCCGTATTTCGATTCGCCGAGTATCTTTGCGGCAATGCTCGATGAAGACAAAGGCGGAACCTTTCGCATTGATGCCGAAGGGTATGAATCCTCTGCCGCCTACCTGCCATATACCGCCATTGTCGAACATACCTTCACGTCGTCGAATGCCGTATTCACCGCGCGGGACTTCATGCTCCCCCGCCCCACCGAAGAGGTGGTACCGCACTATCTGATCCGGACATTCGAAGGAAAAAAAGGGTCGTCGACTGTGAAATTGCTCTTTGATCCACGGCCGAACTACGCCCGTCAGCGCTCCATTTTCAGTCGCGAAAATGACCGAACGTACGCGATGCGCATTGATGAACGGACCATGTGGATTCATCTGCCGAAAGGCTCCAAAGCTGAGCCGCGTTCCGGCAAACATGGTTTGGAAATCGAGTTCACGATTGAAGAAGGAGAGAAGAAGCAGATCGTCCTGGAGTACGCGGTTGCATCTCGCCTCGACCTTGCGAAACGCGACTTGGAACAGGAAACAATCGAGTTCTGGCGCAGCTGGATTACGGAAGGTGATTTTAAGTTCTCACGCGAACATCTGGTCCGGTCCGCCATCTCCCTCAAACTGATGCAGTTCTACCCGACGGGAGGAATTATCGCCGCACCGACGACATCGCTACCGGAAGAAATGGGCGGCATCCGCAACTGGGATTACCGTTACGTGTGGATCCGCGATGCAACATTCACACTCTATGCATTCTATGTCCTCGGATTTGTGAAAGAGGCGGAACGCTTCTTCGGTTTTATCGAACGCATTGCAGAGGATGCCAAACGCTGCGAAGGAGACACGTGCGATCTTGACCTATCGATTATGTATACGATCTGGGGCCAGCCGCTGCAGGGTGAATCGACACTGGACCACCTTTCCGGCTACGGTCATTCCTCCCCCGTCCGCATCGGCAACGGTGCTGCCGAGCAATTCCAGCTCGATCTCTACGGCTCGCTGATCGATGCATATTACTTCATGAGCAAGAGAGGCGTCGCAATCTCGAAGCAAGGCAAGGACGTCATTCAGATGCTGGTTCGAGCAATTCAACTCCACTGGAAACGCCCCGACAGCGGTATTTGGGAAGTACGCGGCGGTGATCGCGATTTCACGTACAGCAAAGTAATGGCATGGATTGGTGTGGAACGCGCGCTGCGCTTGGCTGACGTTCTGAAAATTTCCGATGCGCAAAAATCACAGTGGGAGAAATTAAAGAAAGAGATTGAGGATTGGATTTGGGAACACTGCTACGACGAAGAGCGTGGAACGTTCGTGCAGCATCCGGGAACCAAAGCGCAGGATGCATCAAACCTTCTGTTCGTTCTGATGTTCTTCCTGAGCCGTCACGATCCGAGGACGAAAAAAATGATTGAAGAGACACAGCGCGAACTGACCAAAGACGAACTCTTCATGTATCGCTACCTGAACGATGACGGCCTACCGGGGCATGAGGGCGCATTCCTCTTCTGCACCTTCTGGCAAATATCGGCGCTTGCTGCAACAGGCAGCGCTGAAGAAGCAGACGCCATGCTCAAACGGATTGAAGAGCTGTTGCCGCCAAGCGGTCTAATGGCAGAAGAGATCGACCCGAAAACCGGCGAGTACCTGGGCAATCATCCGCAGGCGTTCTCGCACATCGGCTACATCATGGCGAGCTATTACATTGATCGATATAAAATCCAAAATTAAGAATTTAGAATTACGATAATAACGGAGGGTGGTGGAGGGGAATTCTCAATTCTGCATTCTCAATTCTGCATTCTCAATTCTCAATACGTGCGCAGCACACCCCCGGATAACGTCTGGAACGGCTGATACCGGAAGTCCGACCCAAGGCTGAGAATAATGTCACCGCTCCCCGTCTGCTCATCTGTGGCACGAGCGACGGGTAGTTCGAGCAGATGCCCCATCCATTCGGCAACCGGCTGCACGTCATTCGTGCGGTAATAGATCGATGAATAGGTTGTACCGGTTCCGGTGGCCCGTTCAATCGGCAAGGGTGTCCAGTCATAGCGCAGCAACTCGTTACGCAGTCGGAAAGCCTGGGCTGATGAAACGGCGGCGGAGCGAATCGCAATCGATGGCTCTGCCAGATACAAGCCGCGGAAGTGAACAAGGAATTGCATGAATGTCTCAATCTGACTCCAGTCCGCGTCGCGACCTGGTAGAGGCAACGGCAAGAGAACCGAGGCCCCTTCGTAGAGTTCCGGCGGTGCGGGGTACACGAAACCACCGGCAGCCGCTTCGATGCCATCTCCACCGACAGCGTAGTTGAGTTGGTTGGTAATGATGCGATCCATCGAGAGTTCGGTGCCGATGCGCGCAAGGCCGAGAATCTGGGAGCGATCGAATGTTGTCGCAACGTGCTCTTCCAAGCGACGCCAGACATCGAGCGCGAGGCTGATTTGAGACGTAAGTGGCAGCTCGCGAGCTTGTGCGGCAATCGCCTTAAGCAACTGCTGTTGCCGGGCAGACCGATCAAAGTCCGTGCTGGAGTGTCTGCTACGCGCATACTTAAGCGCAGTCTCACCGTCGAAGTGCTGCAGTCCCGCATCAACTTGAAACAGTCCGACTCGACCTTCGGCCAGAGGATACGTGTAGTCGGTCACCGGCTCCGGTACATCAATGTCGATGCCGCCGAGCGCGTCAACGACTTCGGTGAAGGCGGTAAAGTCCGCTTTAATCACACCGTGCATTGTGAGGCCTATCTTCTTCCCTATCTCATCAGCGACCATTCTAAGAGCAAGTTGATCAGCCTCTTCCGGCGTCTTTTTTTCACGAATCTGAAGCCTGCGTTTCTCGTTCGCATAGATTGCATTGATGCGCCCGCTGACACTGCGTGTTCCGGTATCAACCAACAGATCACGCGGAAGCGAAACGAGCACGACGCTTTTTGTAGAACCCGGATCAATGCTCGCAATGATCATCGTATCGGTCAGGTCGGGCGCGTCATGCCACTTGTCACCGACACCGAGGAGCAAGATATTCGTATGTCCGTTTTCATCGGCCGGGAGATCGGCACCAACCGCACTGAGTACCGTCTGGACTGCGCCGATGCGAACGGTCGAACTCATGGCGAACGCTGATACCGTCAACAGCAGAACCACGAGGACAATGCCGAAGATGATGAATCCTCTGGCAAAGACAGGCCGGTGCTCGGACAGCTGTGTGAGCATGAGCGGCCAGTATAACAACACTTTTAGGCTATATCATGCGGTTTTCTGACTTTTTTTAGGTCCTATGCTACCATGCGCGCCAATGTCCTCTTTTCCCGTCCTCACCGTTAAACCCGGCCTCGAAGTGCATGTGCGCAATCGCCACCATGCCATCTACCGTTCCGCAGTACGCGGAAAGGTCGAGTGCGAGCCCGGGGCAATCGTCGAAGTGCAGTCACATGACGGCGGCTTCCTCTGCTATGCGACGTGGAACCCCAACGCCTACATCTCCGGCCGTGTCATCGCGTTCGAGAAGCGCGACCCATTGGAACAACTCAAAGAGCAGATGCGAAAATCGATCGACCTGCGCCGAAAGTTTTTTGCGAACGAAGATACGGACTGCTTCCGCCTCATCAACGCAGAAGGCGATGCTATTCCGGGACTCATTGTCGATGAGTATGCAGGCGTATTGGTCGTACAACTGACGACACTCGGCATGGATAAGTTGCGCGACTGGGTCGTCGGAACGCTGACGGAGATTTGCGGGGATCTTCCGGTCTTTGAAAAATCAACGGGGCAGGCGCGAAAGAAAGAAGGACTGGAAAACCGCGAAGGATGGATTCGTGGCGAAGGTCAGAATGACATCGTGATTACCGAGCGCGGTGTGAAGTACACGATCGCACTATCCGGCAGTCAGAAGACCGGACTATTTTTGGATCAGCGCGAGATGCGCAGTCTGGTCCGGGAATTCTCAAAAGATCGCACCGTTCTCGACTGCTGCAGCTACGTCGGAGGCTTCTCGGTGAACGCACTTCTTGGCGGAGCGATTGCTGCCGATGCCGTCGATTATGATCCGGTCGCCATTGAACGCGCAAAAGCGAACGTGGCGCAGAACGGCATTGAGGCCGACCGGTTCGGTGCATACGCGCAGGACGTGTTCGACTTCCTCCGCCGCAAACCGTCACCGCGACCTTACGACTTCATCATTCTGGATCCGCCGGCATTCGCGAAGCGATCGAGTGACTTGGACCCCGCCAAAAAGGCCTACACCGATATGAACCGAATGGCGATGGAGCACCTGCCCTCCGGCAGCCTGCTTTTGACTTGTTCCTGCAGCTACCAAATGGATATTCAGACGTTCCAAACAGCGGTTTTCCACGCGGCGCGTCAGGCCAAGCGCAACGTGCGAATTCTACAACGCCACCGTCAGGCGTTTGATCACCCCGTGAACCTCTTTCATCCTGAAGTCGATTATCTGAAGAGTTTATTATTGTGGGTTGAATAGAGCATTGGCAATCATCGCTTGACTGCTGTCAAACAAGGAGAATACTGCCGGGGACCCTGCTGATCTTTCGCATTGTGAAAGGACTCGCATGTCCCGTCTCAGTCGTATTTCTAGCCAAAACAGCGTGGCATGGAATTCTCCATGGCTCGCGCCAGATCGACCCGTCATGACTGCTGTTTATCCTGAATCGCCGTCAAAGGTGATGCGGGTCACTCTCTCGCTTTTCAAAATCCGTCAACCATCTGAAAAGAAAGGAGATGCTGAACAACTGGAAAAATAGACAGGTCAACGACACAGAAAGATCTTTAGCAGGGTCTTTCTTTTTCTGTATCCGGAGTGATGACGTATGATACTGACCGATGGCACAGAAGATTGTGATCGTCGGCGGAGGGTTCGGTGGTGTGACTGCAGCGTTACACATCGCGAAAACGCGTTTAAAGAACACATCAATCACACTCATCAGCGATAAACCTTGGCTCGAATATTACGGCGTGCTGTATCGAATTATGTCCGGAGCTCGTCTGTCGGAAGCATGCATTCCATTAAAGATGATCATCGGAACATTGCCGGTGACAATCGTCATCGATTCCGTAAAGAACATAGACGCCAAGAAAAAAAACGTTGAAGGGAAGAGCAAAACCTATGCATACGACACATTAATTATCGCTCCAGGAAGTGCCCCGTCATACTTCGGAATTGAAGGAATGGAACAGCATTCGCTAACTCTGAAGCACACCGGTGATGCGTTGGATCTACGAGAAAAAATTCTCAGAGGAAAAGGGTCGAAGCAGCGATGGATTGTCATCGGAGGTGGAGCAACCGGTATAGAAGTTGCCAGTGAAATCCGACATCTGTCGCACGGCACCATCCACGTCGACATGATTGAAGCGATGGACCGCCTGCTGCCATTTGCTGAACCCAAAGCATCTGCACACATCCTCAGGCGATTGGAGCGATTGGGCGTGAACGTCCATCTCAATACATCAGTTGCGAAAGCGGGTAAGGGATCGGTAACGCTGAAGGATGGAACAACCATGAAAGGGTCGGTTATCGTTTGGACCGCCGGCGTCAAAGCGCATCCGCTGATTGCAGCGATCAAAGGACTAGAGGTAGATAAGCGTGGACGGGCAGTTGTGGATGCTCATCTACGTTCCAAGACCCATCCAGATATATTCGTGCTCGGCGATTGCGCGTCAACGCCCTATGCGGGCATGGCACAAACTGCGGTCGATGATGGGGTCTTTGTTGCGCACGTACTCAAAGCCCAGCAATCGAACTCCCCTGCTCCCACCTACAAACCCCGTCCTCCCGCGTACGCAATTCCCGCGGGACCGTTGTGGGCTGCAGTGAAATATGGACCGTTGCACGTGTACGGCATACTGGGATACATGATGCGACGTGCGGCAGATATCCACGTCTACATGCTGATTCTTCCGTGGCGGTACGTCCCGGCAGCATATTTTGGACGCATCAATCTGAAGCGCTACGGCGTGAAGCCCCCTGCAAAATGAAGAACATCAAATCCAGAGCCCGACAATCAGCGTGATCACCAAGATATTCACGAAGTGATACGCAAGGTTGAACAGGTAGAGCGGCACTGTTCTGTTTTCCCAGAGCACACCGTTGAGCAACGTAGTGGCGATGAATCCGAGCCACGTGAGTACTGCGAGCAGCACCGCGCTTGCTACATCAATGACGCCGGTCAACGTGCAAAGAACTGCAATGACAAACGCGGTCACCAACTGCTGAACCAATGCGAGCAGCATGTAGAGCGGCATCTTCTTCTCCATGTCTTTCTTCCCCTTCTCCATTTGCGCAGGCGTAATTTTCATCAGACTCATCCACGTTTTACCAAACACTGGACCGTGCCAGAGAAAGCCGATCATAAATGATGCGATAGCGGCGACAAGGACTGCGAGATAGTTTACGACAAGATCCATGGATGAAGGGGGAAGTATCATCCTCGACGCTATGCCCCTATGAAGGTGATGTCAAGTGAACAGTACATCTCATACCATAGATGACAAGCTCCTTTCACTGTCCAGCCAGAAATGTATAGGAACGTTGACGATCCTCCGGTGCGTAGAGAACACTATGCGCCATGCCCACCACCAAAAAATCCACGAAGAAATCTGTGAAGAAGTCTCCGAAGAAATCGACGACAAAAGTTGTCTCGGCGAAAGTTGCACCCCCAAAACCTGCAGCACGAAAATCGATGGTCGTACCGCTCGCCATCACGTTCGTCGCGGTGTTCATTCTGGGGCTCGCATTTATGGGCGGCATGCACGCGAAGAAGAAAGATCGTTCAACCATGATCTTCACCCAGCAGGCACTGACCGGTTCATTCCGCCCGCTCGACACAGAAGCTGGTACCTACGCACTGACGTTCATCGGCGTGAAGCCGCACACAATTGTCTACACCGACAAACCGCAACGCATCGCCGGCAGCTGGACGAACACTGACTTCGTCGCTCGATGGAATCAGGGGTCAACCGGCTTCGCAAAAAATGCCCCAAGTGCTGTGCTGATGTCGCACAGTCCGGTCGACGGTAAAGAGTACTCAATCGTCATCAAACTGGCGAATCCCGCATTCAACGCTTTCGCAGGAACGCTGACTTATACGGCAACACTCGTGGACAACACGCAGCCGTACAAGCTTACTCCATCGGCTGAACGTCACATGGATCCCTTCCCGGAAATTCTCCGCAGCCCGGCGTTGGTGATTGATGGGACAAAGTAAGTAAAAGAGTAATCGCCCACCGATACATACAAGCTGCAATCGATTCTGGTCGAATCACGTCAGCTTATACATGTATGCTCAATCATACTATTGTTCGTTGGGATTTTCTCCATTCCTAAAATGCATCTCAAACGTCTTTCGAGGGGGGTAAAAATCTGTGTGATTGTTGTGGCAAGCATCACCTCTCCAGCATTGGTTTGGGCAGCCGTGACATTCACGACTGTCGACTCTTCCGGTAACACCGGTTGGTATCCGTCTATTGCGTTCGGAACGGACGGCTTGCCGAAAATCGCATATTACTACGCTACAGATGGAGATCTACGGGTGCTCTCCTGCTCAAACTCGGGATGTACATCCATCGGAGACAATGCGAATGTGGGTGCCGATTTGACAGGAAACGTCGGAGGCTGGCCATCCATCAAAGTCGATAGCAATAACTTCCCCGTTGTCAGTTACCTCGATGAGACAAACCAAGATTTGAAGGTGATGAAATGTCATGACACATCCTGCGCCGGTTGGAACACCTATACCACCGTCGATAGCACCGGCACGGTAGGCAGAGAAAGCTCTCTTGCACTTACCGCTTCTAACATCCCATACATTTCGTACTACGATACGACGAACTCCAGTTTGAAATTCGCCCGCTGTCACAACTCGGGCTGTACGACGAGTTCGCGCGTCACTGTCGATAATGCAGCAAGCGTCGGACGAGAACCATCAATCGGGATTGGAGTCGGAGGTTTTGCCGTGATTGCCTATTACGACGAAACGGATGGCGACTTAGAGTTTGCCCGGTGTCATAACTCGGGCTGCACCACGAGCTCTATTACTACAGTGGACAGCACTGGTACCGTTGGCAACTATGCATCACTTGCCGTTGCCGCAAACGGATTTGCCACCATCAGCTATTACGATACAACGAACGGCGACCTCAAGATGGCCCGATGTCACAACTCAGGATGCACGAGCAGCACGATACGTACCGTCGACAATACAGGTGATGTGGGAAGAGAAAGCTCTCTGGCGCTCACGGATGAGGACTATCCCGTCATCAGTTATTACGACAACACGGATGATGATCTCAAGGTGGCGGAATGCAGTAATTCCGGTTGCAGCAGTGCGACGCTGAGCACGGTCGATGCCGCGGGGAACGTCGGATCCTTCACTTCGATTCTTCTTGATGACCATGATAACGCCTACATCGCGTACCAAGACGCCGGAAATTTGGATTTAAAATTCGCCTTCTGTACGACGCTCGATTGTGATGCCACCGCTCCCGATGACGTCTCCGCTTTTGACGCATCGCCAACAGGCGATGATGTAGGTCTTACGTGGACGTTCCCCGTCACATCTGAAACCATCGAAGCTGTTGTTGTCCGTTCTACCTCAGGATATCCGGCAACGTATACTGGCGGCACCACGGTGTATAGCGGCGCATCCACTAGCGCAACGGACAGCAACTTGAGTGACGGCACGTACTACTACACGATCTTTGTAAAAGATGAAGCAGACAACTACTCCGACGGCGTCAATGACACTGCTGTCGTGAGCACAGTGAGTTCATCAAGCTCCAGTGCAGCGGGTGGTGGGGGTGGTGGTGGAGGCGGAGTCCGACAGGTTACACTCGAAATGAAACAGGAAGCGGCAATTCAGCGATTCGGGAATGTGTACGGATCCTCGTCTTCATCGGTAAGTAGTATCCGATCCTCTGCTGCAGCAGGCTTCTTCACCGATGTCCCTCGCACTTCTTGGTTCTACGAATTCATCGAACGGTTGCGAGTGCGAGATATTGTCTCAGGTTACAAAAATACCGCAGGAGAAGAGACGAAGATATTCGGCCCCGGTGACAAGGTTACCTACGGCCAGCTTGCTAAAATGGTTCTGAACCTGATCGATCGTGCTCCATCATCGATGAAAGCAGATCTGCACTGGGCCGAGCCCTATGTGCGCGAGGCACGGAAGAACGGACTGACTGTATTCGCGAATACATCACTGAATCTGGATACGACTGCTTCACGTGGGGCAGTCGTCCGCACAATTCTGGAAGCGTACGGCATCTCGCTGGAAGCGCTGCCACAGAACACATTCAGCGACCTGCCGGACGATCATCCATATTTGCAGGATATCCTGACGGCGTTGGCTCTGAGCATTCTTACCGGCGACGATGGCGCCGACACCGTTCGTCCGGATGATTCCATCAATCGCGCAGAGCTGAGCAAAATCCTCGTCGGGGTATCGGGAAAGTTCAGCCCTAAGATTGTACAGACATCATCATCGAGCACATCTTCGATGGGATCATCTTCTGCGGAGAAAGTGGTAACCGAAACGCAGCAGAGCGATAAAGACATCCGTCATGTTGCAACGGCCATTCTGAACGTCCGCTCCGACGCGCGCATAAACGCCTCACTCCTGTGGACTGCGCGGCAGGGACAGGCATTCGAAGTTCTGCGCATCGTCGCTGACGACTGGGCACACGTTCGTGTCACTGATGGAAATGAAGGATATGTGTGGATCCATCATTTGAGTAAGTAGGTGTTTGTTGTGTGTAAGATGGCAGCCCCACGGAGAATCGAACTCCGATTGCAGGAATGAAAATCCTGTGTCCTAGCCGTTAGACGATGGGGCCATGAAAGAGCTTTTAGCTTTTAGGGATTAGCTTTTAGTTCCCTTCAGCCGCGACAGTATATCGGGTGCAGATGGCAATTCCAGCCTATTTTTGCTATAATAAAGACGAACATACACACATCCCTCTATGCACGCATTTCCACGCTCTCTGCAGATTCTCAGTGCCGTAGCATTGCTTTGGGGCATTGGCCTGACAGCGGCCCATTCGCTAGCCATCGGTTCTCTGACAGCGCCGGGCTCAACTGTCCTTGATGCGCCGGAAGGCGCGGGGGAAACACTCCGCAGTGCCGCGTACGTGATGTCCATGGAACGCGCCGATGCGGGCATCCAGTTGATTACGGGCATTCTCCTGATTCTTCTCGGCTTCTTCTTGCATGCATTTGCCCGCATGCAGAACGGCGAACGCCCCGTGCATATTTCGGTGAAAGAACGGAAGGAAAAAAGACGGATGTGGTACTGGGTTGAGATGCGCATGTAATGATGTACAAGAAAAAGGCGATCCCCTTTCGAGGACCGCCTGATTCGGGTTGGGTATGCAGGACTCAGCAAGAGCCACCGCATCCGCAACCATCTTCACCACCAAACATGAGAAAACGGGGTATGAACTAAACATCCCCAGTATACAGATTGATGATAATTTGTCTATCACTCTCTGTTGACGAGTGACAGCATGCGACTGTCATTTTCGCGATTCTCTTGGTTATCCTCTATGTATTGCGCCAACAAAATCATCGACTTTTTGTACGCCGTGCGCATCGCACCAAGCACCCATCTCTTCGGCAACACGACCAAAGACGCTGTACCCCTCCTGCAAGACCGCAGTTCCCATCCCGACAAGAGACGCACCGGCCATCATTAATTCAATCGCATCTGCCCCACTACGAACCCCTCCCACACCAATAATCGGCAGCTTCCCCTCGGTGTGTTGATAGACCTCGGACACGCATCGAACGGCAATCGGCTTGATGGCCGAGCTTGATACACCACCCATTTTGTTACTGAGAATCGGCTTGCGGGTCTCGAGGTCGATCGCCATGCCGGGGCCAAGTGTGTTGACCAGCGTGAACCCGTCACATCCCGCTTCTGCACAGGCCAAAGCGATCGCGGGAATACCGGGTACATTCGGGGAGAGCTTCACAAAGAGTTTCATGCCGGGAACAGCTTGGCGCGCACTGCGAACTGCTGCAGCAGCCGTATCTGGGGCATAGGAGAACGGCGCACCGTGTTCATCTTGGACATTCGGACAGCTGATATTTAACTCCAACGCATCGGGCTTGAGCTGCGCAAATGCTGCAGATGCCTCGGCAAATCGTTCAACCGTATCACCAAAAATACTGATAATCACCGGCACCGGTCGCTTATTGATAAAGTTCTGTAAATCGTCACGGACAGGCTCAAAACCATCACTGGGGAGCCCAACTGCGTTGATCGTGTAGTGATCGGTATGAACAATGGTCGGCTCCGGATGCCCCTTCCGTATGAGTGTACTGAAGGACTTTGTCGTGATGCCGCCAGCTCCCCCATCAGCAATTTGCTGCAACTGCTCGGCCGTCCACGCCCACTTGCCCGATGCACTGAGCAACGGATTTGAAAACTCCACGCCGAGGACTGTCTGAGACAGGTTCATCGGGTGGAGTATACCGGAATCACTGTCTTATTTCTGCTCAACTTTGACGATCTTGCCGACAAGCGTCACCTCGCCCACACCAGTCACATTTTTCTTGGGAAGCGCGAACTCAAACTTGCCATTCGCTTTTGCATTACGTGCCAATGTTGCCAAATCTTTCTGTGAACGGAGTGACACCTCATCGTTCTGGGTATCAGCCTCCTCACCTTTCTGGCCTCCTTTAATTTCGAACATCGATTGTCCATCGACAACTCTTTTTGAAATGCGATGCCACCGAATATCGTGCTCACCAAGCGGCACAGAGAAGCCACCAAACGCCTTCTTGGAAGCCAATGCGAACTGCTTGAATCGCTGACCATCGATCACCAGAACATCTCCGTTTTCTGCAGTGGCAAACATAAATGTGTCACCATTCTCATCAACAAGCTTGATGACGGTGCCATGAACAATTTCTCCCTCCGGCAACTCATCAATAGTCAGTGGGCCTTTCTTCTGTTCGATGCTTTTCTGAGGAGTCACTGCAGCAAATGAGATCTGTCGAACCACCACAGCATCACCTTGTGGATCCATCACTGCATTCTCCGTCTTCAGTGCAGATACCGGCGCTTGCTCACGATCATCGGGGCTTACGGCTTTTGCAGTAGGAACCTGTGCTGCAGGCTGTTCATCACGATCGAACATGGACAATAACGCGATAGCTGCAACGCTGGTGCCAACAATTCCACGCTGAACTAACGTCGACGTTTTACCAAATCTTTGAGACTCGTTAGACGACGGACGGTTTGAGGGGGTGTTGTGCATATGTTGCATAATTTACACTATATTTTACATTTGTCAAATATGCTCAGAATACAGCAAAAATGGCCATGATAGCCACATTTACCTATTTATACGCCTTTGACCACCGCTTCCATGAATCCCCTAAACAAAGGATGTGGTCGGTGCGGACGACTCTTAAACTCCGGATGGAACTGGCTGCCGACCATGAACGGATGGTCTTTCACTTCGACAATTTCCATCAGGCCGGTGTCCGGGTTAGTACCGGAGAAGAGCAATCCTTTGGCTTCCAGATCTTTCTTGAAATCGTTGTTAAATTCGTAGCGATGGCGGTGGCGCTCTTCAATCTGCGTTGAGCCATACACCTCTGCCGCCTTACTGCCTTTGACCAGATGACACTCGTACGCACCCAATCGCAGTGTGCCCCCTTTCTCTTTTCCTTTGTGCTGACCGGGTAAGAAATGTACGACGTATTTTGACCGATCCAACTTCCCCTCTTCATCAAACTCCTCGCTCGTGAGCTCCTTGTCTTTAAGGACGTCACGCGCAAATTCAATCGCCATAATCTGCGAACCGAGACACAGTCCGAGGTACGGAATGTTCTCCGTTCGTGCATAGTGTGCCGCTTTGATTTTTCCTTCGATTCCGCGCTTTCCGAAGCCGCCGGGAACAATGATGCCATCCGCCTCGTGTAATTCATCCCACGTCTCTTCATCATCTTTTTCGAGCTTCTCGCTATCGACCCAGATGATCTCGGCCTTTGCTCCATTGAAGACTGCTGCCGATTTGATCGACTCGATGACGCTGAGATATGCATCTTCGAGGTTGGTGTATTTGCCAACTAACGCAATGGTCACCTCTTTCTCTGCTTCCTCATGACGCTTCCGTCCATTCTCCCATTCGGACATATCGGGATGAAGCTCGCCGAGTCCGAGGATCGTTCCGACAATGCGCGCCATGTCATACTGCTGATACGCCAGTGGCACGTCGTAGATCGAATGCAAGGTCTGCGCGGGAATGACCGCCTCACGTTTCACGCCACAGAACTGACTGATCTTATCGAGCAGTTCCGACGGAATCTTGTAGTCCGCACGAGCAAGGATCATGTCGGGCTGTAGGCCGATTCTGCGCAGTTCACGAACCGACAACTGCGTCGGCTTGGTTTTCAGCTCCTTGGATCCTTTCAGATACGGCAACAGCGTCAGATGGACGTGCATTAAACGCTCCGGCCCCAGCTCTCCGCGCATTTGGCGAATCGCCTCCAAGAATGGCTCCCCTTCAATGTCTCCGACCGTTCCACCAATCTCGACCATCAGCACATCGGCACCACTTTTCTCCGCGGCACCGATAATTGACTGCTTAATGGCATCGGTAATATGCGGAACCACCTGAATGGTCCCTCCGAGGAAATCGCCCTTTCGTTCGCGAGCCAAGACATCGGTATAAATCTTTCCAGTTGTCACTGTGCTGAGCTTGCTCATTGGCTCATCAATAAAACGCTCGTAATGACCCAAGTCCAAATCGGTCTCTGCGCCGTCGTCAGTGACAAACACTTCTCCATGCTGGAACGGGCTCATAGTTCCCGGATCCACGTTCAAATAGGGATCGAGCTTTTGGACGAAGACCTTCAGTCCCGATGCCTTTAGAATCGCACCAATGGACGCGGCAGCAATACCCTTTCCCAAAGAGCTACATACACCACCCGTCACCACGATGAAACGAGGGGCCTGCCCACCGGAGCCATTGCGAAGGAGGGCTGACCGTCCTTCCCCTTTCGGAGATCGGACTGCGGCCTCTGGCTTGGACGGAATCATAGGGAAAATCTGGGCAAGATCTGGGGGGAACGCCCGAGAGGAATTTTAATGAAAAGGCGATAAAGAGCAAGCTTAATGACCTGGTTGCTGCACTTCGGCAGGACGATAGAGATCTGCACGAATACGAACGCGTCGTAAATCAACTGGCTTGGTACCTCGATTCCACACCTCAGCATGACGAATACCATTCTGAGTGCGTCCGGCTTCGAGCAGGAAAGCGAATAAATGACATACATCCGTCTCCTCACCATTCACATCAACAATCTCCGGCTGTAATACAACATGGTGTGCTTGCGTACCGATATCGATCTCGGTCACTAGAAATTCTCCCGGATAGAGAAAATCGGGACGCTTCTCGATAATCCGCGTGTCATTCAATGCCTTGCGTCCACTTTCCTTCCCCAGAAGAATACGATCGAGCAACTCAGCCGACGTTGCCTCTGGCCTTAATACATGACTTGTTGATCCGAGCGGAAATAACAATGTCGCATCGGGTGCTACGGCCATATCATTTGACACCAACCTCCCTCTATCACGTGCACGACTTACTCTCCTTCGCTGATTCACGCGAGCATTGTCGGGCAGCAATCCTACTCTACCCAAGTTGACCACCATACGCTCACGCTCCATTGCTTGAATGCGATCTACAAGACGATCGGATATGTCACCATTGGCTGATAGTACATACCCCTCCACGCCAATCAGTGAACCCATAACCTGCACTTTTTGCGGATCAAGCTCCAGACCGATCTGCGCAATAGAACTACGTGTGAGCGGCAGGATAGTACCGACACCGAGCTGTAATTCCTGTGCGAGGATCTTCTGACCATTCACCAGCGGTGCCACCAATACAATCTCATGTGCAGGGACTCCAGACGGATGATCGATTTCCTTGCCCATATGAATTAATCGGGCATCGGTCGTCACTTCCGCTCTCCGAAACAAGGAAGTAGTTGATGATTTTTGTGGTCCTTTGAGGCCTTCGTAATCAAGCCGTTCTGTCTCTGTTGTATGCACTCTGCGCATAGTAATATCACGTGTGGAGGGTATTGACAAGTTAAAATATTATATTATTATACATTTCAACATGAAGTGACTGGATTTCGGAAGAATAAAAGACTATAAGCATACAAACCGGTTTTGATCCGCAGCACCTTCCACATCACCCCGATGAGAAATCTGCACAAAGACGGCTCAAAAGCCCTTTCCACAAGGGCAGGAAGCTCGTTCCCGGGAATGGCCGGATCTCTCACCAATCGTCGTCGTTCATTCAGCGCTCCCCACCGGGAGCGTTTTTGTATGTCTCCTTTCATACTCACCGTATGCTAAAAATTGAAACCGAACCTACGGCATGTCCCGCTTACCCAACCATGCACGAACTCGCCCAGCGGGTTGGACCTGGCATGATGATGGATGTAGGACGTGAAGCGCTAAGATTAATGCTAGCACAGCAATCAACCGCAAACCTAGTAGGCCCTGATGGCGAAGCTCTTACAATGCCAGTTACACGTAAGGGCATGGGCCCACTACAGACGGAGTTCGGCAATTTCTGGCATGCGCGCTATGACACAGGCGATAAATGGGGCGATTATCATGCTCTGATTGCAGCAAAGGAAGTTGATATTCGTACGGGAAAATTCCGCTTCAATAATCCAGAAGATCTGCTGATAAGAACAGATTCCGGTTGTATTACCGGACAGGTTTTCCATGACATCACCTGCGATTGCCGCCAGCAGCTGCATCAAGCAATGACACAAGTCACTAATAGGGGCGAAGGGATTATTATCCACATTCCCGGACAGGACGGCCGCGGAATGGGACTCGACTTTAAACTCGCCACTCTTCACATTCAGCAACGCCTAGGAGCTGACACAGTTCAGGCAGCCTGCATCATTCGGTTCATGATGCAGGTACATGAAAGTATTAGCGAACTCTCGCGTATGGCGGAATTCGACCAGGTACAGGATGTTGCGCGTCGTGCAATTGAAATAGAAAACGATGCAGAGCATTTGTGGGATACCGGGAACGAACAGGAAGCAATGGATCTTCTGGATAACGTTCAGGCAGATATTGCGCTGATTTTGCAGGACACACGTAAGCAACTTAAAATTACCGATATCGATCAGCGCACCTATGAAGGGGTTATCGCCATTTTACAGACATTGGGTGTTTCACCAGAAGTTCCTCTAGCTATGGCAACGAACAACCCACATAAAATGCTTGTTTTTGAACGGAATGGATATGAAATTCGAAACACGCCTGTGATCGCCTGTAATGCCCATGAGATCTCACATCATCTACAAGCAAAAGAGAAATACCTTGGTCATCAGATTGGTGACCATATGCCTTCTATAACTTCATAAATGAGGATAAGATAGGTATTTGACAAATTATAATAATATTGTACTATATTTCAGCATGCTTAACGTACACACGCACGAATCGGTCCGGAGAGGTGAAACTGCTGAGTTCCAGGTGGTACTAGACGATGTTTTATCCCCCTCTAAACGTGAAACAGGCTTTTTCGCGAGTGATATGGATGACACGATGTTTCATGGGGACAGCGGGCAACTTATTTTCGTAGAATGTTTGCGACAGCCAGCATTTTTTGCAGAGGCTAATCCAGACGAACTCTGTCAGATCCTGCTACCAGAAAGCGATATTGGAGCCGGCTATACTGCTCGAGGATTTATCGAGAAGGGCGCAGCAGGACAACTGGATGGAATTTCCTCTGCCGACTGCATTGCGGCACTCGCTTGGCGAGAGAGAATTGCCGATGATTTCAGGCGAATACAAGCGCGTATACAAACGGGTGCTCGCGACACAGAGGAAGACATTCGTCGTTTTATTGTGCATACTCTCGAGTTCGACAATTTACTTATTTCACTGATTCGACAACATCCTGACCAAGTAGTTTCGGGTAGAATTGCGACGGCATTTTCACGTGTACGCCTCTTTAAAGGCCAGTCTGCAAAGCACCTTGCACATCTGGCAGTTACGCTTCTTTCTACTCGGCACGATGCAACCGAACGCCACTACACGCTCGATATTGCTGCAAAACGAATTATTGATCGCAGCATACGTATTAATGCCTCAATTCTGCAGGTTTTGGGCGATGTAACAGAGCAGGGCATGAGCGGCTTTGTTATTACTGGCAGCCCTCAGCCAATAGCAGATTCACTGATCACCCATAGCCCCTATCGACCGTTGACACCTTTAGAACGGGTGAAAGGCGTCAATCTTCAGCAATCCGACGAAGGAGTCTTAACTGGCTATATTGAAGGGCAACACGTTTTCGGTATTACCAAGCGTCATATATTGGAAACAATTCAGCAGAACACAGGCAGCAGAGTGCTTATGGCATTGGGCGACTATCCAAGCAGTGACCGTCACATGGGTGCGATGGCACTCGAAAACGGTGGTGTTTTTATCGTCACCCACTCCCCTGGCAATGTAGAAGAAACACGCGATCGTTTTGATCGTGCATTACGAGAGATTATGGGTAACACTGAGATCGAAAGGGCTTCCGGCCGTATCATCTACTTGGCAGGTGAAGAGAAGTCCTTAAGCGACTTCTGAAGCATACATCATTGTCGATATCCATTTAGCTCATCACGCATCGTGCGTACACTTCTGCGAATAGCATCTTTCCAGTTTTCTCCATTCTGAGTTTGGGGATACATAAGACCACGCGATGAGTTCACCAGAACCCCCCTCCCATGCGAATCAAGCAGATCACGGATACCCTGCGCAGACCCACCTTGAGCACCCATTCCAGCGAAGAAAATGGGCATGTTATCGGGAACCAATGCCCGCACCGCGCGTAAGTCCATGTTCTGTGTAGAAGCAATCACGGGCACCATGTTTCCTGCACCATTCCAGCGCTTCACCACCATCTCCAGTACATCCTGCCAAAGATACGTTCCGCGCTCAGTAAGGATATCCTGCACCACAGCGCCGCCGGGATTACTCGTCTTCACAAGTGGTACAATCACGCGATCCGGATGCTCCGTAAGCGGCAGCATTACATCGTCACCCATGTAAGGGTTAACGACTGCACCGTCGGCTCCAAGAACATCAAAAAGATTCCTGCGGTATGCTTTCATCGTCTCATCAATATCACCAATCTTACAATCAACGATAACCGGCACGTCCAATGCATGAGCGTGATCGATCATTGTATGAAGCAGATCGTGCCCGTTCGGAAAGACATCAAAATACGCTTTTTGCGCCTTAAAAGCACAAGCATACTCAGCAGCAATATTAATATACTCGCGAAGGAATATGCGCACTTTCTCATCCGGAGGACAATCGGCATCACGAATTTCACTCGGAAAACGATCGATATTTGGATCGATGCCTGGGCACACAAGCGTGTCACGTTCATCCATTCGGCCAATGATGCGCTGAATAGCAGTCATATCAGGTATAACGCTTGGTAGAGGCTTTTTTCAAAGTAATCGGCTTCTTTGCCACTGCTGCAACAAACAGACGAAATGCCGAGCGATTCTCCTTAGCGTAGATAATTGAAACACCCAGAATCTCCCCGCAACCGGGACATGCCAGCTCTTTCGTTTTCTTCATTGCCGGAGCAAGAATACGATTAAGGTACATGCGTTTAAGTGGTCCGGGACCATCTTTCTGATAGAGGGCGACGAACGCTCTGCAGCGTTCACAGGTAATCTCAAGTAATGACGGACGCCCACGAGAAGCGGTGTAAGAGTCGCGCCGGTAGGTGAAAAGCGTGCGTTGCATGGCTGAAGCTTAGGACTTTAGATGACTCATGATAAGGGCAACACGATCATTGATAGTCATGACAGGAACCTGGATTACATGGTAGCCTACTGCTTCGTAAGCCCTACAAAAAAGTTCCTGCAGACGTCGTGCCTCGTCTGCGTCTTTTTCGATGCGCGTGCCATCATGTTCAAAGGGAAGCGGCTCGAAGTAGAAAACATTCCGATAACGAAACCGAGATGCCTGAATAACAGCATCTGTCGTCCCCTGCAATTCGTAGAGCATGTAATGAGCGACTGCATCTACAGGGCTGCGATCCAGCAGATATGGACGTGTAGGATCCAATAGAGCATCTTCATTTAATCCCCTGTGGAGGAATGTGCTCTGTAATGCCTGTTGATCAGCCGTAAGCTGCTCAAGGGTTATACCCTTGGCTTTGGATTGATCGATATAGCGGCGAGAAAACTCCTTTCTTATAGGAAAACCTGCTCTTTTCAGTTCTTGCAAAACCGAGCTTTTGCCGGAGCGAGGCGCCCCTGTAAAAACACTCCATTGTGTTTCGATACGCTCCATATTAATTAGAAAATTAACATCTTTTGATTTAAATGTCAATATGCTATACCCTATTAAAGATGACCTCTGCGACACAGACCCAATGGACAGTTATTACCGGCGCCCCCTCAACCGGTAAAACAACGACTTTGGCTGAATTGAAGCAAAGGGGGCATTTATGTCGCCCAGAGCCAGGTACGATATGGATTGAATCCCGACTGGTCAAAGGTGAGACATTGCCAGAGATTTGCGCAGACCAGCCCCGACTGCAACGGGAGATACTGGAACAGGGGCTGAGAATGGAATTAGAAATCAATCCGAATGAGCGATATTTTCTCGATAGATCTGCTGCGGACACACTCGCTTACTGTCGGCTGTATGGTATTGACGACACATATTTCCGTGAGCAAGTTTCAAGGAAACGATATAAGAACGTTTTTCTGCTCGATAATCTTCCGTTTGTGAAAAATCACGTACGAATTGAAGATGAAGAAGCTGCTTCAAAAATCGGAACATACCTTGAAGATGCATATTTGCAGCTTGGTTATGATGTTATGCATGTGCCAGCTTTAAGCATCGACGAGCGCATCGAATTCATCCTCTCTCACACCTTATAATTCCCCCCACTATCGACAACCGAGATCGTGTGCGGGTGACTCTCTTTTAAGCTCGCTGCGGTAATTTTGATGAAGCGGGATTTCTTGTGGAACTCCGGAACAGTCTTGGACCCCAGATAGTAGAACGATGATCGCAAGCTTCCTGCTGCTTGGAACAAGAACTCGTGGACATCGCCCTTGAACGAGACCATGCCCTCGACACCTTCAGCAATCAGCTGCTTTGCTGCCGTCTGGGCTTTCTGGCCGTAGCGTTCCGCACCACCCTTCTGCATTGCACCAATACTTCCCATGCCGCGGTACTGCTTGTAGGTCTTTCCATCAATTTTGATTTTGTCGCCCGGTGACTGCTCGTGACCGGCAAGCATGGATCCCAGCATCACGGCCGATGCACCGGTTGCCAGTGCCTTCGCCATGTCCCCCATCATGCGGATACCACCGTCGGCAACAAACGTAACTTTGGTTCCTTTGCAAGCACGTGCGGCTTCCAGCAATGCGGTGACCTGCGGGACACCCATACCGGTAATGACACGCGTGGTGCAGATGCTGCCAGGGCCGACACCGACGCGCAGCACATCCGCTCCTGCTTTAATCAGCGCTTTGGCACCTTCGTACGTTGCGACGTTACCGGCCATGACCACCACTTTCGATCCGTAGGTTTTCTTGATGAATCGCACACAATCCATGATGTAGGTGCTGTGACCGTGTCCGGAATCGACGACGATCATATCGGCGCCAGCGGCGACCAAGGCCTTCACGCGGTCTTTCATATCTGCACCCGCACCAATGGCCGCAGCACAGAGATACCGACCCTTTGCATCGAGCGCGGCCTTCTCTTTATCAGTGACTGTCGCCTTCTTCACATGTTCCACCATCTTCGCCTGTTTCTCGACCGCGAGGTTGCGGTGAATGACACCGAGTCCACCAGCCTGCGCCATCGCAACCGCCATGCCGGATTCCGTCACGGTATCCATCGGTGAACTGAGAATTGGCAGCTTTAGTTTAATCCGCGGATGAAGCTGCGTCGCCAAATTCACCGCCTCACGAGGAAAGCTGGATTCGTTGGGCAGAAGCAGCAGATCGTCGAAGGTCAGACCTTCCATGATGATCTTGGAACCGGCGGCAGAAGAGGATTTTGGCATAAAAATCAGAGAATGTGTCATCCCGAGCGGAGACGAGGGATGAAATTAATGAGTGTCATGGTTCGTCTCCGCTCACCATGACACGTTGGGTTCTACAAAGATCAAAGATACAAATTCTTCCCCGGTTCGGTGGGGATAAACGTGCAATCGAATGCCCACTGGATTGTCTGATTGATCTGATCTTCCGTAAGACACTCGTACTGACGCAGGTAGTCGATCTCTTTGCGGAGGTTCGTCTTGAGCATCGACGGGTTGTCGGTGTTCATGCAGAACTTCACCCCGGCCTTCCAGAGCGTCTGAATCACCTCGCGGAAGTGATCGCCGTCTTTAATGAATCCGACACTGAAGTTGGAGGTCGGACACATACACATCGTCAGATCTTTCTTTGCGACTTTCTCCATCAACTTGGGGTCGGTGTAGGCGCGGAAACCGTGGTTGATGCGATCGAGAGGAAGGACATCAAGCACATAGTTCATCTCTTCAGCTGTGCCGTCTTCTCCGGTGTGAACTGTTGTCTTCAGACCATTTGCACGAGCCTCTTCGTAGAGGTCTGTGTAATCGGCGTAATCGAACTTCGTGTCCTTCGGCAGCGGTCCGGCAATGTCGATACCAACCACACCGCGGCTGCGATACTTGATCGCTTTGCGGACCATGACCGCGTTGAGTTCTTTCGGCAGACGACGGTCGAGCATGAGAATGAGACCGGCGCGGACCTTGGGGAATTCCGAGAGAGCTTTTTCCATACCGTGCAGCGCAGCCAGAATGATCATATCGAGATCGCGCTCACCTTCGCGGTTGCGATACAGCGGGTTGAAGCCCGGCTCCAGTAACGTGATGTTGTTGGCACGATACGCACCGGAAACGACTTCGTAGAGCGTTCGTTCCATGGCAACCGGCGAGCTCTGAATCAGCTCTGTCAGGTGGAACAGTTTGTGGTAGTCCTCCCAGGTAATCTGCTCTTTATCCTTGTTGAGCGTCACCAAATCGTAAAACTCCCAGTAATCTTTGCTGGGAAGCTTAATACCCTGCTCATGGGCAATAGACCACAAGATGTGTGGCTCGACACTCTGTCCGAGATGGAAATGCAACTCCGCTAACTCCTGTGTGGGTCGGGTTGGCGTTACCATGTGGTATTCTTATCCGAAAGCACCCGGTGTGGCAAGAGGAAATTACATCTTGTCCTTTGCGGTCCCCTCTTTGAATCCGCTGCCCGTCTGAATTCCCATCACCGCTTCATTCGGATACTCCTGGAATGAAAGAGCATTCGCATATGCTGCACCAGAGGCCGCCCCATCAAGCAAAGAATGCTGTAGCAATCCAACGGACTCCTTTCCTGGCTTCAGATAGACCTTGCTCTCACTGATTCCTTCAGAACGCTGGCCTACAATAGAGCGGAATACATCCATCTTGGTACGCTTCTCGCGACCCAATGTACGCAGAACTGATGCGCGTGTAGAAGCCATGCCGTAGTTCAATTTATAGAAACCATTCTTCTCATCTCCCAAAAGATCCGATGGACTCTCGTATGTACCGGTAAAGAGACTGCCGACCATCACATAATCAGCACCTGCAGCCAAATCAATAGAAACATCACGGGGATGTAGAATGCCGCCATCAGCTACCACAAATCCCCCCTGCTTCTTTGCCTCATCGACACACTCCATAACCGCAGCAACCTGTGGACGTCCGACTCCTGTCTCCATACGTGTCGTACACATTGCACCCGGACCGACACCGACTTTTACAAACTTCGCACCGGCAGCCAGGATATTACGAGTCGCCTCTCGTGTTACAACATTACCGGCCATGAGGTTAATCTCAATTCCTTTTTGCGCGGCAATATTCAGAACTTTTTCAATATTACGATACGGGATGACACCCTGATCAAAGTTCGCGGTATCAAGCAGGATGTCGTACACACCCAAATCGAGCAGGAATTTCACGCGATCGATCGGATTCTTGTTAAGAGCGCCGATCGTATAAAGAGCGCGCAAACCGCCACTGCGAGTATCAAGATTCGGTATGTAACGAAGACGCATCGCCGCATCCATAAGCGGTAGTACACCGACAATTTTTTGACCGCCATTCAAAATGGGTAGATAGGAGACGTGCTGTGATTGCATCAGCTCAATGGCACCCATAGGGTCAATTCCATCGTGTGAGGTCACTACATTGTTTCTACGGATATATCCTTCAATCGACAAATCATTATTCAAGCCGGTCGGAATATCGGACTCACCAATCACACCCATGAAGGCATCTTTGTCATCGGTCACGACTGCCATGCCGTGTGAACGCTTTTTTAACAAATGCGTCAGTTCATGAATTTTCGTATTCGGAGAAACTGCTACCGGCGTTTCATAGACCGGATGCCGATTGCGAAGATAACTAATGATGTCTTTCAACTCATCGTCTGACTTATCCTGCGGCACTGCAGCAATTCCTCCAACACGTGCAATTGCCTCTGCCATACGTTTGCCTGTCACGTTGTTCATATTCGCAACCACAATTGGCGTGTTTGCTAAACCGCCTGCAGGCTTCAAATCAACATCGTCACGAGAGAACGATCCTCCAATCTTATATTTCTCCGCAAGCTCCAATACGACGGCTCGATATTCTTTGTATGCCTGAAAATCGATATCCGCACCCGGCTGTTCAATTGGCTCCACACCCTCAGCTGTGTGCAGGAATGCTCTACGAGCAGCATCAATGAGATTTCTGTCTTCGATACTCGCTACGTCTAGCACTTTTCGTTCCACCGCGTTGTGCGGCAGCATGAATACATCATCAAACGTAATATCCGGGTGATCGTCGCGATTGAAGAGAAGATTAGCCATAGGGAGCGGCATTCTCCTCTTATTGACATAAATTGTCAAATGTATTGAAAACATAAAAGAAAGCCCCCTTCCGGAGGCTGTCTTCTTTAGATTGCTTTGATTGCCTTCTTATCCAATCAACCCGTTCGCTGTGTAGATACCTGCCGTCAGCACGGCCATAATCGACATCAACTTCACAAGGATGTTGAGCGCCGGACCGGACGTGTCCTTGAACGGATCGCCGACGGTGTCACCGACCACCGCTGCTTTGTGCGTATCACTTCCCTTTCCACCGTGGTTACCGGCCTCGATGTACTTCTTCGCGTTGTCCCACGCACCACCGGAGTTCGCCATCGACATACCCAGAAGGATGGATGTGACCAGTGCACCAGCGAGCAGACCACCAAGAGCTTCGATACCAAGGAGCAGTCCCATCGCAACCGGCGAAACAACTGCGAGCAAGCCCGGCAGCATCATTTCGCGGATGGCGGCGTTTGTGGAGATAGAGACGCAGCGAGCAGTGTCGCCTTCTGCCTTGCCTTCCATCAGACCCGGAATCTCGCGGAACTGGCGGCGGACTTCTTCAATCATCGCAATAGCCGCGCGGCCGACCGCACGCATCGTCATGGAGCTGAAGAGGAATGGAAGCATGCCTCCAATGAGCAGACCGATCAGCGTGAACGGATTGCTGACATCGATACCGACCAGACCGGACTCCTCTTTAAATGCACCGAAGAGTGCGAGACACATGAAACCTGCGACACCGATCGCGAAGCCCTTACCAATGGCAGCGGTTGTGTTGCCCGCGGCATCGAGAGCATCTGTGCGTGTGCGAACTTCTTTGGGTAAGCCCGCCATCTCGGCAATACCACCGGCGTTGTCCGCAACGGGACCGAAGGCGTCGATAGCGAGTGTCATGGCCAGTGTTGCAAGCATTCCGACTGCACCAGCACCAATGCCGTAGAGTCCTGCCTGGACGTAGGCGACGGCAATAGCGATGACGATGACGATGACCGGCAGAGCAGTTGAAAGGTAACCAAGCGCAAGACCTTCAATCAGCGCTGTACCGGGACCGGTCTTGGCGGAATCGGCCAGTTTGCGAACAGGGTTATAGGAATGCGAGGTGTAGTACTCGGTAAGTCCTCCGACGAAGACACCTGCAACAAGACCTGATGTCACAGCCCAGAAGACACCCATGGCAACTTCTGCTGGGAGGAAGGATTTTCCGAAGAACCACGTCGCAATAAGGAAGAGGACGGATGCGAGGAGCATGCCGATCTTCAGTGCGTTCTGGACACCATCACCCGACTTCGTGCGGACGAAGAACATCGCAATGATCGTTGCGACGATACCAATGGCAGAAATAAGGAGCGGATAGAGCAGAGCCTTCTCGACATCCCACGTGACATGGAGACCGACGAGCATCGTTGCGAGGATTGCACCGATGTAGCTTTCGAAGAGATCGGCTCCCATACCTGCAACGTCACCGACGTTGTCACCGACGTTATCGGCAATTACTGCGGGGTTGCGTGGATCATCCTCAGGAATACCAGCTTCCACTTTTCCAACAAGATCCGCACCGACGTCTGCAGCCTTGGTGTAAATACCACCTCCAACGCGGGCGAAGAGTGCGACCACTGATGCGCCGAAGCTGAAGCCAGTTGCAGCCTCGAGTGCTTCATCAATAGGAAGCCCCTGCGAGAGCAGGAACCACAATGCACCAGTGAATCCGAGGATGCCGAGTCCGACAACCGCAAGACCCATGGTGGATCCAGAGAAGAATGCGACGCCGAGTGCCTTAGTGATGCTCGTGCGTGCAGCCTGTGCCGTTCGGACGTTCGCGATAGTTGCAGAGCGCATACCGATGAATCCTGCGACTGCAGAACAGAGCGCACCGACAACAAAGCTGATGGCGGTGTACGGGACACTGCGTCCATCAATGAAAAGATAGAGAAGGACAGCGACTACCGCGACAAACGGAACAATGACGCTGTACTCGCGGGTCAGGAAGGCCATGGCTCCTTCGCGGATTTTGCCGGCGATCTTCTGCATCTCGGGAGTACCTGCTTCTTGGCGTCCGATATACACGCGAATGAGAGCAGCAGCGACAAGCGCCAATATGCCAGATGCGAACACTGGCCAGAGAGAACCAATAAAGGATGGAACGGAAAAGGTGGTTTCCATAAAGGGAAGCGGAAAAATGCCCGGACATCATGGATTGAGGCTGATAAGAGCGCAAGGGCTTGTGTCATCCTGAGCTTAGCCTGTCTTGAGCAGCGCCGAAGGGACGAAGGATGAGAAAAACGGGGCCATGGTTCGTCGAGCTCACCATGACACCCGTCATTTAACCTATACCATCTATTACACGGCCTTCTTTACTGCCTTCTTGGCGCTTGCTTTTGCCTTCGTGGCCGTCGCCTTTGCCTGCTTTGGTGCCTTGGCAACCATGCCCTTCAGGTCGCCTTTGAGCTTCTTGAGCTGCTGGTCGGCATACTGCTTAGCCTTTTTCACGTTGTCCTGAACTGCATCGCTTTTAACGAACTGCTGAACCTCTTTGCCGATTTGCTTGCCGTCTTTCTGCAAATGCTTGGCAAGGATCTTACCTGCTGCTTCGGCATCCTTGGCATCGGCCAGTTCTTCGCGAAGCTTGGTGTTACTGAAGACGTATCCTGCCATTGCGCCGCCGAGAGCGCCCATAAGGAGGGAGATTTTTTTCATAGGAGAAGTGGGGAAAAGAAAACAGAGAATAGTATACCGACAGTGAAGACGGATGCGAGGAAGAAGTATTGCAAACAGATGTCCGTTGTCAGTTATCAGTTTTCCGGAGGTGAACGGATAACGGAAAACGGATAACTCAAAGAACTTCTCGAATTGCTGCAATCTGCTGAGGATTCAGTACCTCACTAAGAGTCTGATCATCCAATCGTCGAATGGCCTCCACCGATCCAAATCGCGTCAGCAACTCCTGTTGTGTCTCGGGGCTGATGCCGGGAATGCTGTCGAGTTGCGAACGGAAGGCGGTCCTATGTGCACGGCGCGAGCGGTGACGGTTGGCAAAACGGTGAGCCTCGTCGCGCAGTCGCATCAACAAAAACTTCGCTGCGCTGTCCTGCGGAAACAGAATCGACGTCGATACGCCCGGGACAAAAACTTCCTCTTCTCTCTTCGCAAGACCTATCACCGGAATTGCTAACTCGAGAGACGAGAGTACTTCAACAACCGTACTCAGCTGCCCTTTTCCACCGTCGATCACGAGAAGATCTGGCTTCGATGCGAGCGACCCATCGGTCTTGTGCTGAACCGGATCGTAGACGAGACAGATCGATTGCTCATTCACGCGATCGGCAATGAAGGATGGTGGCTTGATCACGTGACGAAAACCGAGTGATCCGTACGCCTGTTCGTAGGCAAGATCGACCAGCGAGTAGATCTTTCCCTTCTTCCGACTGTGCAGAATACTGCGAATCAAGAATGGCAGCAGTTGGCCATCGCCGAAGGATTCATCGGTCCAGACATCTTTCAATTCTGTCGTACTGAGGGTGCCGGTCATGCGGGCACGAGCGACGATTTGCCCATCATGCCTTACTACGATCCACTCTTTATAATCGGATCCTTCCGGCAGTTGCGTCGCATCCGCTTTCAGACATTTCCCGACGATGATCCCCTGCTGTTCCCACGCCTGCTTCTCGCGCTCGAATGCATTGGTTAGATGACGAAGACGACGTGTCAGTACTTCTTTGAGCGAACGGTAATCGTCGATGACGCCTTTGGCCATCGTGTGGATCGTGAAGTTCCGGTACTGGTCGTTACGCGGTTTGCCATCGATCATCACTACCATGCTGCCGACTGTCTCGGTGCCGCCGGTATGAGAGATGTCGTAGCCTTCAATACGCTTGGGGATATCACCAAGTTCGAGGGTCGATTGTAATTCCTCAAGTGCAGCTTCGATGTTCCGGGACTCCGCTTCCCATGTTGCCTCCGCCTGCTTGGCTTTCTCGTGGGCGTTCTTCTCCGCCAGTTCAAGTAACTGCGATTTGCGGCCACGTTCGGGTACTATCACTTTCACCTTTGTTCCTTTGATGTGACTGAGGAACGACTCGAAGACATCGCGATCGGGAATCTCTTCCCCAATAATCACCGCATCGGGAATGTCAGCCGCTGCGTCGTAATACTGCGGGAGTAATTGATCGAGCACATCGGCAACCGATTCCGCCGAACCCATCAACGAGAACTGCTCTTCACCAATCAACTTTCCGGCTCGCTTACGCATCAACACTGCATGGGCTTTGCCAGACAGCACAGCCACACCGATCACGTCGACATCTTCACCGGAGGTATCGGATACCAACTGACGTTCCTGCAGACTTTCGATAATTCCGAGCATGTCACGCAACCGGGCCGCGCGCTCAAACTTCTTCTCGGCTGCAGCCTGCTTCATCAATTCTTTTCCCTGATCAATCACCGGCTTGTAGTCGCCTTTAAAGAAATGCATGACCTGATCAATGCGGGAGCGATACTCTTTGGGAGAAACAACACCGGCACATGTCCCGCAGCAGCGACCAATCTGATAGTCGAGACACGGGCGAAGTTTGCCAGAGTTATAGACTGCCTCAGTATCTCCTTCAGCACGATTTAATGCAGCGATCGACTCTTTGCACGCGCGGAAATTAAAAATCTCATTAAGCATTTCCAGTGCCTGCTTCGTCTCCCACGCACTCAAAAACGGACCGAAATACTTCGCTTTTGGGTCCTGCATCCGCCGCTCCAGTGCAATGCGCGGATAGGGCTCTGCGACGGTTACCTCAATGTACACATAGTGCTTGTCATCCTTCATTAAGACGTTGTACTTAGGACGGATTTCTTTAATGAGGTTTGTCTCCAGGACCAACGCTTCGAGCTCGGTGTTGGTCACCGTCACATCAAAATCGGCAATCTGTTTGTAGAACGACTGGCGCCACGGACCCTGTCCTTTCGATGCATCGTTCTGGACGTAGCTGCGCAGGCGGTTGCGCAGATTTTTCGCTTTGCCGACGTACAGAATGTCTCCATCCTTGTTTTTCCAGCGATAGACGCCAGGCTCGGTTGAAGCCCGTGCTACGCGTTTCCGTAACTGACTCAAAACATCATCGGCCATTGCCTGTATACTACAGCACAAATGTCCTCCAAGCCTCTGGTCACCGCCCTTATTTTAAACTTTCGCGAGCCGCTTCAAACGGTAAAGTGTGTTCGTGCGTTGATCGAACAGGATATACAAGACGTAGAAATTATCGTCATCGACAATCATTCCGATACCGATGCTCTGGGCATTCTGCAGAACAGACTGAAAGATTTACCGAACGTCCGATTGGTGGAGTCCAACCGCAACGCAGGATTCGGCGGCGGCTATGCCGTCGGCATTCGTCAGGCACGCGGGACATACCTTCTGCTCAATAACCCCGCCAAGATTCTGGAACCGAATGCGGTGAAGAAGATGGTTGATCGACTGGAACACGATCCGTCGATCGGCATCATTGCCCCTAAGTTACTGCACGATGACGGAACAGTGCGATCATCCGCACGATCATTCCCTCGTCTCTTTGACGTGATCTTCAAGCGACTTCCCGGAACGTCGACAGCAAAGAATGTTCGTCGCTATTTACAGAGCGACATCTCGCCGGACGAAGAGCGCACGGTCGACTGGGTGATTGGCGGGTGCCTGTTGATGCGAACCGACGTGATGCACCAGCTGAAAGGATTTGACCCCCGCTTCTTCCTCTTTTTCGAAGATATCGATTTGTGCCGCCGTGTTCATCAGCTCGGAAAATCCGTTCTGTATTTTCCGCAGGCAGTGGCGATTGATAAGAAGCAACGCCTCAGTGAGATGCCACTATGGAAATTGCCGCTGCGAAAAGCCGGCCGCGCACACATCATCAGTGCGTTAAAATATTTTTGGAAATGGAGAAATACGTCAGGGGACAAGGGAACCTTGTCCGGCTCCCAGCAGCTAGCTCTCGAACGTAGTGAGAGGCTAGATGCGCAGTCCCTTTAGGGGTTCCCTCCGTCCCCCGACACCCCCTTTACCCTCCTGACGAACGACGGAAATCACCACATCAAGAATTAAAGTATTCAAAGCTGCTTGGCAGCATGTACTTATAAAACTTTTTAGATATAAGGTGATTTCGATTAAGTCATACAAAAAATCATCAATAATCGCTACGTGCATATTGGAACATTTCTACATTATGAAAAAAGGAGAGTGAATATCGATTGTATTGACCGAGCGGTACAGCGTCAGTAGATTGCCCAACAGTCCTGCAGGTAATTCTCGAGATAACCCTGCAGACAACCGTTGGATCTCAGGCATGTCGCCTGAATCCATTTACATCAAAGGAGTTGCCATGATTCTTGCTCTGCGCTGTCGCGGGCCATCTGCTGGCCCACTCTATGCGACGAACACCCCGAAGAACCCGCAAGCCGCCGCCGACACCGATGGCCACGGCTGCCCGAACACCCCGAAGTGCTCCCTGGTCGCGCCTGACTGCGCCTGCTGCTCAGGAACCTCCAATCTTCGTGCGTTGTTCGCGTAACAGACGAAGCTGGGGCTCGGATGACTCCTTTGCCCCTGCCTGGTTGCGATTCGTCGCAACCAGGTTTTTTTCGTGGCGCGGCCCCGCTACCACGGGGGGTGTTGGGGCAGGTGGAGGAGCTTTGGTAGCGGCGTCCTTTTCTTTTCACCATTTCTTTTGGACGCGCAAAAGAAATGGTGCCTGCGGAGCAATCCTCCCCAAAATGAACAATAAATGACAAATCCAATAGACCTTGACCCAATCCGCCCCATTCCCTACCCTGTGACCCCGTTTCACCCGTTTTCTTATGGAAAAAATCGTCCTCAAAGCCCCGGCCCGCCCAAATGAGCTATCCATCAAGGATTTGCGCATTTCTGGCAAAGTCCCGGGAAACGTCTACGGCAACGTCGACAGCAACATTCTGGTCTGCTTTGACGAGGTGGAGCTTAAAAAGACCTACATCAAGGCCGGCGAAAGCACGCTGGTGCAGCTCGATTGCGACGGCAAAACCGTCCCGGTCCTGTTCCACAGTGTCGATTTTGACCCGGTTTCCGACCGCATGATCCACGTCGATTTCTTCGCCGTGAACATGAAGGAAGAAGTGGAGGCGGACGTACACATCCGCTTTGAGGGTGAGTCTCAGATCATCAATGATGGTGGAATTCTGGTCACAGCCATGCACGAAGTGACAGTGAAAGCACTGCCGGCAAACCTGCCGCATGACCTTGCTGTCGACTTGTCTAAGCTGACGGAATTCGGTGCAACCATTACCGTTGCAGATATTGTTGTGCCGGAAGGCGTGACAATCATCAACGATCCGGAGGAAGTGATTGCCATTGCACAGGAGCCACGCGAGGAAGAGCCGGAGGAAGTACCAGTTGTCGCTGCCGAAGGTGCAGAGGGTGCGCCAGCCGATGGAGCTGCTCCAGCCGAAGGCGAAGCTGCTGCAGAAGGAGAGAAGAAGGGCGAATAATAGAATTGAGAATTCAGGATTCAAAATTACAAAAGAGGGGTGCCTATGGCACCCTTTTCTTTGTATTTCATTCTTAATTCTACATTCTGAATTCTAAATATTAACGCTTCTTCCTACTGTATGATTTTGTCGATTTCTGTGAGCCTTCGCTACGAAGGAATGTCGGCAATATCAACGGTGCTTTAATGCCGGGAATTTTTTCCAGTATGTCGAGGTCTTCCAGTGCAATCTTTCCGATATAGAGCCGTGCCATATCCCCTCCTCCTTTCAGATACTGCTCAACGGCACGCAGCCCACGGAAGTAGACGACGGACTTCGTGAACGCGCCCGCATCGGACGTATCGTGTAATCCGCGCTTGAAGTCGATTGCTTTGGTTAACGCCTTCGACGGTTCGTAATCGAGTTCTCGCTCCAGATAGGCACGCGTCTCGGCAAAGGAGTGCTCGAGTGCAAATGCGAGGCCGAGAATATTACGGACAGGGCCATACCGCTTATCGTTGTATGGAGAGAGGAAGCGGTTCTGGTTGTAAATCGCCATGCCTTCCTGGGTATCCAGATAGTTCGCAAATCCGCGGCGGAAGAGTGTGTAAGGTTGATGCTGGCCATTTTCGCCGGTTAGCACATGTGTTTCCAGTTCATGGGCAATGAGTGCGGGAATGATGCGCCTGGGGAACAGTGCCCCATCTCGCAGCGTCATGGTTGTTCCGCCAACAGTCATGCGGGCAACCGTCTCTTCTTTGACGGCCACTTTCCAGTCATGCAAACCGTACTCTTCCAGCGTCTGTTCGAAGAGCAGAGCAGCAGCATGGGCTTCCAACATATCGGACGGTGGAGATGGCAGCTCACACGCTTCGCGGCTCTTTAGCATGGCAGATGCCGACGCGAGAAGCACCGATGTCGGCAAACCGAACAGAGCCGATGATGCTTCGGTGAATCGTCGAGCATCGCCGCGCGACCGGATAAGACTGATACGTTGCAGCAGCTCACGACGCTTCTTTTTAAAGAGCAATGCGAGCGGGTCATCGCCGAGTGACAGCGACAACAAGCGCGATTCGATCTCCGCAACCTGATCGGGTACCGGCGCATAACGGAAGACCGGATTGTAGAGTTCATCCTTCTCGGCTGCAGCACGTTCCTCGGCTAGATTCATAGGCTTCACATGGCGCAGCAATAACAATTCTTCATCTGCCTGCGACAGGAATTTATCGATGGCACGGACATCCTGTTTTGCAGAGGGCCGAATGGCAGCGGGAACATCGGCCATGCGTGAAGGATCAATCAGATAACCGGCAATATCACGCCGACCGATGATCGCTCGCACAGGATGCGGCGTTGACCCTTCGCGTACCACTGTTTGAATTTTCTTCCCCCCAAGCGTGATTTTTACGCGATACGTGGAGTCGTCAGATTGCTCAACGGTCAGCGCCCCCGCTTTCTGTAACTCGCGAATAAGCTCGGGCGAAAAGATCGTTCTCTCTTTTTCGGGTGCAATTTGTGCAAGCACTTCAACCGATGCTCCGGAGCCAGCAACGGAGATGGTTTCGGATAATCCAAGAACAGGTTTTTCGGCATCGGAATCGGACGAACGCGATGGCGTTTTGGTTCCAAATAGTTCACGCGCGAGGCGCGCGCCCTGTTCAGGCGTCTGTACTTTTAGCCCCTCGACACGCTCAAGGCGGGACCGCAGCGGCGCAAGATTGGCGACTTGCACCATCAATCCCGCACGGGCGTTTACTTCGAGCAACACCGGCCCCTGCTCGGCATCAATGGTGAGATCGACAGCGAGGTAGCCAATGTTGGTGATGGATTGGATACGCGACGCAATGAGCAGCATGTCATCCCAGCCGGGAATCGTGATACCGGACGGAGATCCTCCGTGTGGCAAACGCATGAGACGCTTGTTGTACTGCGTTGCATGGGTCGTCACGCCCTTGGCAATATCGATACCAATACCAATGCCGCCCATGTGCACGTTCGCTTTTCCTCTGCTCTCTGCAGTAGGAATGCGCAGCATTGCCATAACCGGCACTAAGTTGAATACGACAATACGAATGTCCGGTAGACCTGCTGGGCGCAGCGGTGCGAAGGCTGGATCGGGCGAGAGAACGCGCTCGAAGAATGCTGTGTCGGGCAATCCGTTCACCGAATATTTTCCGTCAAGAATGTCTTCGATGTGCTCTTTCAATTCACGATCGGGAATGGGACGTTTCCCCTGCTCCAAAAAATGACCGTGCTTGTCGCGGCCTTTGAGAACGAGGATGCCCCCGCCCCCAAATCCGAAGTTCGGCTTAAGGACGCAGGTATCGGGAAGGCTGCGCAAATCAAACGATCGCAGTTGCGCATGATCTTCAATACGAGCGAATACCTTGGCAACGGGAATGTTACGGGCACTCAGATACGCCTTGGTTTTAAGTTTGTCATCGGCAAACGCCACCGCCTTACGCGGATTGAACGGCTTGATGTAGAGAAGGTTCCGGGCGTTCATCCCCAGAATGCCGTGTGATGAAAACAGGGAGAACATTATTCTTCTTGCATGTGGCGTAACACCTCGCGGAAACGGACGTACTCCATGAGGCGAAGTCCCGTCCAACGACCAAGGATAACGTTCGCAAAAACCGTCAGAAGCAGTAGTTCGGGATACGCGAGAATCAGCGACTGGAAAATGCTCCACTGCACAATAAACACACAGATCAGTGATGCGAGCACCGTCTCGCCTACGCCCATCACCGCGTTCAACAATCCTTGCTCGGTCTTGATGTTTAAAAAGCTCTCCGAAAGAGTGCTCATGATGAGCAGAATGAAAATCGTCTCGCGCGAGAACGTGATGCCGAAGAACGCGGATACGCCCATCAGCAGAAGCAGAAATATGCTCACGACTGTCAGAACAATCGCGACTTTGGGAATGTAGAGCAAACGGAACGGCTTCAGCAGAGCACGCGCCCCGTACCCCGCAAGAATGATAAACAGCAGGAAGAGCACTCCCAGCGGCCACCCAAGAGCCAAAAAGCTGAGGGCGATAATGGACGGCAGATACAATCCGAGCGTCGTGATACCAATCACCTGTTTGAGGAATGTCAGAATAAGTGCGATCACCGGCAGCACAAGCAGAAGGATGACGGTCTGGGCTGGCACACCTTTTGCGAGCATCAGATTGACCAGCGACGAGAGAAGGTTCCACGGGCGGACGGATATGGTTGAATCATCTATACGTAGATTGCCGATGTCTCTGCTCTCCAACTGCGTGTAGAACTCATCAATTGTCGCCGATGCAAAGAGTGCCGAGAGTGCTTCTGGCCGCGTGACGACAATCGACTGGGGCTGCAGCTGTGAAAATGGACCCAAAGCAATACGAGAAAGGGTCTTTAAGCTGCCATCGGTAATAAGAACAATTGTCTGATTCTGTAAGCTGGCCTGGATATCGGACTTGTTAGCAACAGCTTCGGTTAGCGCCTGGAGACCGCGGACACCCTCGGTCCAGAGCGCTGTGGTTTCGGTGCCTGCAAGCGCATCTGCGTGCTCCGCAAGGTAGGATGTTAGTTGATCGTCACCGATAACCGGCAATGTCGCGCCGGATGCATGCAACACTTGCAAGTAGATGCCTGCTGCAGCGGCCGCTTGGCGTTGAGCGGCAATTTTCTCGGCTGGAACCGATGCGTCGGCAATGAGGGAAAATTTGCGGGTGTACACCGTTACGGTATGCACAACAGTGCTCTCAAACCCCGCATCAGGGCCCTCTTCAATGCGCACAACCAAGCGGAAAATCAACGTTCCAGGCTGATCGGGCGTATAGACTGCTTCAACCGTGTTGCTGATGGGCTGTGCACGTCCTGCCACAAACCAGCGATAGGACAGGTTGCGAGCAGTGGAACGAGTAAGAGCCGCATCCAGCACCAAGGTACGACCGACTGCAACGTCGATTGGACCGGAAATAACAGCCTGAACAGGGGGATCTTCCACGGGAATAGTGAGAGAAGTGCCTGTTTGGGCACCAACACTAAACGGGGTTATAAGCCACACTGCCGCGAGAATCGCAGCAAAAGGACGAGAAAAATGCATGAGAAATTAGGCGGAAACAGAACGGCTGGCACGCTGAGCCCTACCTTTGGCAGTGTGCAGCTCTTTATACCGTAGAAGCTGGGGCTCCAGCTTTTCAACGGCACGCTCAAAAGCCTCCATAATGGACTTTTTGCGCGATTCGCTGTGTAAAATCTTGTTCGGCAATTCGACGGTAATCATGACCGTCGTCTCATCGGCAGCCTTTTTTGTAGGGTTATGCTCCGCTTCGACACGAATAACCGATGATTCATCTTTCAATTTTCCGCAGTATGTAGCCATTTTACCGAGTTTCTGGGCCACTTTTACGAGTTCCTTTTCCGTATACTGGACCCCTTTTTCGAAGTGCTCAATGTGCATGAGAGTTGAGGGGGAAAGAAGCGTGTCGCAGTATACCACACTCCCCCAAAACAGGCCGTATTGCGAAAATGAGCCAGAAATGCTAGAATAAGACGATATACCAATACCAACTTCGCTATGGCTTCCGTAGAACAGAACCGACCGATTAACGACGCAAAAGATCATCTGTCTCACCTGAAGACGGAGATCAGCAACAACTACGCGGGAAATGCCTATACCGAAGGGAAGGTAGATGAAATCAAACGCACGATGGATCGCACAAAGCTGCAAGAAGCCGAGCAAGCCGCCGATCAGGCAGATGCGGAAACGCTCAATGCGTTGGCACAGGAGATTACAGAGGCAGAAGATGAACTATCGACATTTGCCGAGACTGAAAACGTTCCCGGTGCACAGGAATTTAAAGATGAAACGCTGCACCTCAAAACCGTGATCGCCGAAAAAATCCGTGAGAAACAGACGCCGAAAACCTTCACCGACCGCCTTGGTGAGATGGCGGAAAAAGTGAGTCAGGGCGTCGCGAATATCATGGAAAAAATCAACGACTGGGCATCAAAACTGAGTCTGAGTGCGTTGAACGGCCTCAAGATGCTCGCAAGTATGTTAGGTTTTGAGAGTGCGGCGCTCTTCCTGAACCGCTTCATGCGCCCGGCTGAAGTCCGCAATATTATTGCCGACAACATTCCGGCCGATGCCGAGGTTGTGCGCGATGCAACGGATGCAGACTCGCTGAAAAAGCTGGAAAAGGCATACGAGCTAGAGCTGAAGAGACGCTTCCCGGAAAAGAAAGAGGAAGATAAAACCGAGGAGGAAAAGAAGGATACGCGCACTCCGGCAGATAAATTCTCGTTTATTGATTTCTGCAAAAAGCGTGCGGAGAACCTCCCACAGGACAAGAAGAAATACAGCATCAAAGATCTGCTGCTTGGAAACGAACAACCGGATACCCCCGACGCAGAAGAGGCAGAAAAGCCAGAGCAGCCTGTGAATCCCGAGGACGCACCGGAGAAAGCCGACGCTCGCAAAGCGGCGTACATCTTCGCTTTGGCTGAAACGCTGACATCGCTGGGATTAACAGTGAAAACCCCATCACAGCAACGTCAGGCAGGAGCAAATATGGACATGCGCTTCTCCGCTCAATCGATCAAGAATAAAAAGTGGGTCGAATACGCTCTGAAGGCTGGAACAAATGCAGTACAGGCAACCTTTAGAGACCCGACTCTCTATGAAAAAGCGTCTCTCAAAATATCTGGAAATTCGCTGTGTTTTGAAGACGGCGCATGGACACTGACCAGTCCTGTTCTCATCGATACGTTCAACCTCAGGAACGATCCGGAGACCATGGTCAAAACACTGCTGGCGATGAAAGTTGAGAATGACATGCTCATTCCCGGTGGCGGCCGCAACAGCATTCAGCTGTCCGCAAGCGGCAAAGCAGGCATTGAGGCATTCCTGTCCACGCTCAAAGAAAAGTGTGACAAGTACGAAGCAGTGATTCCTTCCTAACAACCATGACACAACCCAAGCATCCACAGATGTCACCCTCCTCTTCTCCGCAAGAGGCACAAGTAGAGCATCCGTTGACTCTGCGTGAACGTGTAAAAACATTCACGGACTTAGAGCTGAATCAGCTGATGAGTGACATTGAGGCTCGAAAAGAAGTAGCAGACGAATTGCGTGAGAAGGGCACAGAAGAAGCAATTGAGCAGCGCATGGAAGAGTTGAAAGTCCGCGATGATGTGCGTTCTCGTTGGGAGCAGCTGCGATCGTCCATTACGACAAATGCCGAAACCGGTAAAAAAGCAGAACAGCACTTCCTTAAAGAGATGGTCGATAAAGGTGGCGTATGGGCCGTAGTCGGCATGGCGACCATCAGCGTTCTCGCATGGCTCGGATTCAAGAATTTTAAAAACCTGCGCGAGAGCATAAAGAACAAAGGCTATCTGCGGACGGCAATTGAAGGTGCCAAGGAGCATCCGATTTTTGCCACGATGATTGCGGCACTGGGCATAAAAGTAGGAACCGAAGCGTATAGCTACATGATGGATAACCGCGAAACGATTGAAGAAGCGGTTGGTGCATATGCTGGCGAAACTGGTAAGAGCATCATGGAAGCCACCAATGACATGGCCGAAAAAATCGGGCAAGGTGCAAACTGGGCAAAAGACCAATCATTGCGCGGCCTGACACGAGGTCTCGCGTTTGCCTTTGGTGGCAAGTACGACGAAGAGACCGGCGTTGTGACACTCGAAAATAAACTCTTTGGAGGACAGAAAACACTACGTCCTCCGTTTATTATTGCATGGCAGGCAGGCGTACGTGCCGATGGCGGTACGGCTCTGATGAAGAAAGCCTACTCTCTCTTCTTGGTAGAAGACCGCTTCGACGCAATCATGCGGCAGAAGAAACTCGCCGATGCACATGCCCGCGAAGCGGATGCAACACTCTTTCTTTCTGCAAAGCGCGGTAAAGAATTGCTCGCAAATGGCGTGCGCCCCGGCATGAACACCAAGGAATCACGTGAGTTGGAACAGATCATGGACTTGGCCATTAAGGCAGATCCGGAAC
>CAZUVN010000002.1:0-45090 GCA_964623835.1 uncultured Candidatus Peribacteria bacterium | reverse complement strand
CAGCACTGGTGAAAGCGGGCTACAGCTCGGACTTCAACGGCGATGCGTACAGCACCGTCTCGGGCCAGAACTCCAACAACTCCGTCCGCGTCCCACACGAGTTCTTCGAGGCAGTGGAGCGCGACAGCGACTGGAACCTTATCTGGCGCACCGAGCGGAAAAAAGCGAAGTCAGAAGGTCGCGCACCCGCAGCTTGCAAGACGCTCAAGGCGCGCGAGCTCTGGGATCAAATCGGGTACGCTGCCTGGGCATGCGCCGACCCGGGTCTGCAGTACGATACGACCATCAACGACTGGCACACGTGCCCGGAAGATGGCCGCATCAATGCGTCCAACCCGTGCAGCGAGTATATGTTCCTCGATAACACCGCCTGCAACCTTGCATCCCTCAACTTGCTCAAATTCTATGATGACGAGCATGGAACATTTGAAGTCGAGAAATATCTCCACGCAACTCGCCTCTGGACCATCGTTCTGGAAATTTCAGTGCTGATGGCGCAGTTCCCCAGCAAAGAGATCGCCCAGCTCAGCTACACCTTCCGCACGCTCGGTCTCGGTTACGCCAACCTTGGCGCCATGCTGATGCGCATGGGTATTCCGTACGATTCCGAACAGGGACGTGCCATCTGTGGAGCACTGACATCGATGCTGACTGGCGAGTCGTATGCGACATCCGGTGAAATGGCTCGAGCACTCGGCGCCTTCTCCGGCTATGCCAAAAACAGCCGCCACATGCTGCGCGTTATTCGCAACCATCGCCGTGCTGCCTACGATGCGCCGGTCAAAGAATATGAAGAATTGCACGTGCCGCCGGTCGGATTAGATCAATCGGTCACCCCAAGTTACCTGCTTGAGGCCGCTAAAGAGTGTTGGGATCGCGCGGTACTCATCGGCGAAGAGCACGGCTACCGCAACGCACAGGTGACAGTCATTGCTCCAACGGGAACCATCGGTCTCTTGATGGACTGCGACACGACGGGTATCGAACCGGATTTTGCACTCGTGAAGTTCAAGAAGCTTGCAGGAGGCGGGTACATGAAAATTGCCAACCAGTCCGTTGAGCCTGCTCTGCATGCTCTGCGTTACAAAGATACGGAAGTCCGCGACATCATGCGCTACGTGATGGGTACGCTCAGCTTGGAAGGCGTCCCGCACATCAACCGGAAGGGTCTGCGCGATAAGGGCTTTACCGATGAGGACATTGCTAAAATCGAGAAGCAGCTCCCTGCGGTCTTCGAACTCGGATTCGCTTTCAACCAGTGGGTCCTTGGCGATGAAACGATGAAGCGCCTCGGCTTCACGAGCGAGCAGGTCAATGATCCGAATTTCAACCTCCTCAAAGCACTTGGCTTCACCAAGGAGCAGATTGAAGAGGCGAACGTCACCGTCTGCGGTCATATGACCGTCGAAGGTGCGCCGCATCTGAAGCCCGAACATTTGGCGGTCTTCGATTGTGCCAACAAGTGCGGCAAAATCGGTCAGCGATTCATTGCCGCCGAGGGGCATATTCGGGTCATGGCTGCCGCGCAGCCGTTCATCTCCGGTGCTATTTCCAAGACGATCAACCTGCCGCATGAAGCGACGGTCGAAGACATCAAGAATGCCTACTTCCTCAGCTGGAAGTTGGGACTCAAGGCCAATGCGCTCTACCGCGACGGTTCCAAAATGAGCCAGGCGCTCAGCAACAAGTCCGATACGAAAGACGAAAAAGAGGAATCGGCAAAAGAAGTAATCGAGAAGATCGTCGAAAAGATCGTGATCAAAGAGATGCCCCGCCGCCGCAAACTGCCGGCCGAACGTATGGCGATTGCTCACAAGTTTAGCATTGCCGGACATGAGGGCTACATCCACGTCGGCATGTACGAAGACGGTGCACCCGGTGAAATCTTCATCAAGATGAACAAAGAGGGGTCGACGCTCTCCGGTGTCATGGACACGTTGGCACTCTCCCTCAGCATGAACCTGCAGTATGGCGTGCCGCTGGAAATCCTCTGTGAGAAATTGGTCGGTGCACGCTTTGAGCCGATGGGTATGACCAGCAACAAGGAGATTCCGATGGTGAAGTCGCTGATGGACTACATGGGACGCTGGCTCGCATTGAAGTTCCTGACAAAGGACAATGCCATGCGTTTCCACAATCACGACTTGGTCGAGAAAGCCTACCGTGAAGGGTCCAAGAGCAAGGATGCATTCGCGATGCGTCTGCCGGTCATCGACGAAGGATCGCCCGTCCAGGAAGATCTCTTCAGCACCACCGCAACCGTGACCGAGCAGGCCGTGTCCGACGTTATCGAATCTGCCGAGCCGGATTCTCCCAGCAAGCTGGAGATCGCCAAGCAGCAAGGGTTCACCGGATCGATGTGCAGCGGCTGCGGCAGCGTCAAAATGAAGCGCAATGGAAGCTGTGAAGTGTGTTTGGATTGCGGCGCGACCTCGGGTTGCAGCTAGGTCGCCAGTAGGAATGTAAGGAGTCAGAGGACGCTCTAGATACTAGGGCGTCTTTTGATAAAATCAGATCATTACTTCTTTCATCATCCGTATGAAAAAAGACTCCTGGCTCTATTCCGATAGCTTCCTGAAGCGGGCGTTCGCGATCTACGGCTACAACCTGGTTGCGAGCATTATCATTGCCATTCCGCTCTGGGTTCTTGGTATGGCCTTGGTAGCGATCTTCGCTTCCAACATTCAGTTCGCGCCGTAACAATAATCAAAATAAAATACGGACCGGTGACGATCCGTATTTTCCGCGTTGGAGAAGAATGTTTATTGTCCGTGCTCTCGATCACATACCTCTTTGCCAAGCGTGAACTGCGCATTGAGTGCGGCGGTTCGTGCGGGAGATAGTACGCAGTTGGGGTCTATTTCCTCATAGCCGCCAAACTGTGCCTGACAATAGGTTTCGCCCTTTTCCTGTTGGATGCAGGCCAAATAGGCGCTTTCCTGCGTCTCGCGCAGCTGTAGACAGGCCGCAGCCCAGCGCTGAGTGTGCGCTTCCGTTGCTGCGTTGATGCATCCGTCATAAGCGGCCTGATTAAAGGCGCTGGATGGCGCTGCACTCGCAGGAGCAACATTCTGCGAAGAGGACATCATGGATGAGACGGATGAAGACGAGGAACTGCCGGATGCGTCGTCGTCATTCTGAAAGGGCAGAACGACCATGACATAGAACGCGGCAGCGATTGCCAAAATCAACACGGCGGTCGACAGCAGCACAGCGGGAACATTTGCTTCACCGGGTCTGGAAGAAGATAGGCGCATAGATGGAGAGTAGAAGGTGATAAAACAATACCAGTCAGATAGTATACATCAGTATTGGTATTTACTGTCTAGTTTTATGTCAGATTATATCGACCATTTACCGTCACGCGAGCGCGAGAAAATTCGCAAAAAACTCCGCAGTCCGGAAGCCTACGAGCGTTTGCGCGAGTCTGTTAAAGGGCCGGAGGATCTGGAGCGTGAAATGGAGAAGAGTGAACGCATGGCCGAAGTACATCTCGCGATAGAATCCGATCCGGCGATGAAAGAATCATTGAAGTCGAACATCGAGAAAGATATTCGCGAAAAGGGAATTGATCAGATACTCGAAAAAAATGATCTCACACCGGAGCAGAAACAATTCATCGAGTCGGGGAAATTTTCTGTCAGTGTCGAAAGTCATCCGCAGACACACGAGGATGCAATGATCATTGTGCCGGAAGGAAACGTGCACGAAAAAATTCCAGTGCAGCAATCACTCGGAGAAACATACGCGTCACAGTTACTTTCGCGATGAGCCGGTGGGGATGTGTGTTCGGGGAATTGTTAACCGACAATGATTACATCGTCACGAACAAGACGCCGAAGCCACAAACGAAAAGGAAGAACTTCATGAGGACCAGACAATAGATGATCACCTAATTTGTTCGCAATAGGGTGCTCCCTACAACCGCTTGCGCTGGGGCTCAAACATGAACACATTTATATATCACGAGTGATTTTTTCTGATCGAAGACTATGACGACATTTGGTGTTCAGGCTTGCGAAATGCCGAGAAATGCCGTGTGAGTGGATGAGCGTTCACCGGGTGGTACCCTCACAGATTATACTGGTCGATCTCGCTCTTGCGCTCCATAAATTCGATGATCTGATCATCATCCGCAGCCTTGTTCGGAATGGTCTTTCCGCACTTCTGGCAGACATGCACGATCATCCAGCCTTTCTTGCCATCCTGTTCCACGTGGTCAGGCCGCATTAAAGCGCGGCAAGTGGAAGCACGGTCGCCGGGGCCGTCTTTGTCGACGTGCAATGAATAGAGACAGTGCGGACAGTGATTCCTATAAGAACCGCGCTCTAACGGCTCAACGTTCTTCCCACAGTGGGCGCACTCAAATGATTCTTGGCGAGCGATGAAAGTGGTCATCAGTTGTTAAAGCGGAACAACATCACATCTCCATCTTGCACAATGTATGTCTTCCCTTCTGCGCGCATCTTTCCTGCTTCTTTTGCCTTCGCTTCGCCGCCGAGTGTGACGTAATCGTTGTAGGCAATCGTCTCCGCACGGATAAATCCTTTTTCAAAATCCGTATGAATGACTCCCGCGGCCTGTGGTGCGGTAGAACCTTTCGGAATATTCCATGCGCGAACTTCCTGAACGCCTGCAGTGAAGTACGAAATGTAGCCGAGCGCTTCATACGCGGCGCGAATCAAGCGATCTAAGCCCGATGATGTCACGCCGAGTGATGACAGGAATTCTTTGGCTTCTTCTGGTGGTAAATCTTGCAGGTCTTCTTCAATTTTTGCGCTGATGAGTGCCAGCTGTGCGGAAGAGGGGAGTCCGAGCTGCGCCTTTACGTCATCAATCTTCAGCGTTCCCAAATCTTCTTCGGCAACGTTTGCCGCATAGACGATGGGCTTATAAGTCAGAAGCTGGAGCATTGTTGCAACGGGAACTTCTTCCGGCAGCAGTTCAGTTTGGTTGGCCATATGCCCCTCCTGCAGGACCGGCAATATTTTTTGCAGAACCTGAAACTCCAATTTCTTTTCTTTGTCACCGATCTCCGCAGCCTTGCGTGTCTTCTCCATCCGCTTCTCGATGCTTTGCATGTCGGCTAGCACGAGTTCCATCTCAATGATTTCCCGGTCGCGCTTGGGGTCGATCGATCCTTCCACGTGAATGATGTCGCCACCGGTAAAGACGCGCACAACGTGGCAGATTGCGTCGACTTCACGGATATGACTCAGAAATGCATTGCCGAGACCTTCTCCTTTGCTTGCCCCCTTGACCAGCCCCGCAATATCGACGAATTCAATAGCCGCAGGAACAATCTTCTCCGGATGGACGATGTCCGCCAACTTCTGCAAACGCTCGTCAGGCACCTCAACAATGCCGACGTTGGGTTCAATAGTGCAGAACGGGTAATTGGCGGCTTGTGCGCCCTTTGTCCGCGTCAGTGCGTTAAACAGCGTCGATTTGCCGACATTGGGTAATCCCACAATTCCTATTTTAAGTGCCATAGAACGCGCATCCTACCTGATATTCCGCTGCATCCCAATATTGGATGCATTCTCGGTGCATTTATTGACAAAATCACTAATTATGATACCCTAATCTCCCATTCTATGGAAAAGCGGTTCATCCTCCTCACCGTGCTTGTTCTGCTGGTCGGGTTTATGACCCAGGCATTCGCCGCAGAATTACCGTCCAATGAGCCGATTTCCCGCGCCGGAGCCGTCGCGATGATTGTTGAATCGGATTCCGTCTTAAAGCAGCGTTTGCAGCACTACATCAAGAATCCACCGCCGATGCCGCTGTTCGACGATCTCGACTACGACCAGTGGTACGCACCGTATATTGAGACGGCTTTTGAGGCGGGAATTATTACGGGAAATGCCGACAGACGGTTCCGCCCTGGTGATGTGTTGGCCGAAGAAGAGGCGATTGTGCTGATTGCCCGCACTAATGCTCGCAAGCGCCCCGATACACTGAGTGATCTGAATACCACGGACGGAGATTGGTTCAGCGGTGCCCTAAATGCCGCCGTAAAAGGAGGAGTGCAATTGCCATCGCCCATTCGCCTTGGAATGCCGGTCAGCAAACAGAGCCTGTTTGCGATGATGTCTTCAACGGGTGTCGAGAAGCCGGAACAGATTGCCATCAGCCATCAACCTAAGCCCGCCCCTGTTGTCATTCGTCCGGTTGTTGCACAGGCGCCAGCGCCAGCCCGGGCACCTGCAGTTAATCGTCCAGCACAGCCACGCCCAACCTACGTCGCGCAGGCAACGCCGACCCCCGCGCGTCCGACAACAACGACAACTTCAACAACAACCGCACCACAAGCTTCCAACAAAGCCTTTGCTATCACTCTTCCATCGCTCGGAATCAAAGATCTGACAATCACACATCCGTCCAACCCGACAACGTCTGATGGATTGCTTGCACCGCTGAAGTACGGAGTGGGTCACTTGTTCAGCTATCCCGGTGCCGGTGGGACCATTCTCGTCTACGGTCACAGCTCCAGCTACGGATGGGATGTATCCAACTACACGAAGATCTTCCGCCAGATCAACAAGCTCAGCATCGGCGATAAAATTTATGTCACATACGGAGGCAAAGTTCACACGTATCAGGTCACGCACAAACGCGCAGTCGATGACAAAGACTTCTCGGCGTATCAAGGAGGTCGCGGTGAAGAGTTGATTCTCTACACCTGCTGGCCGCCAGATTCGATCGATCAGCGTTACCTAGTTCATGCGGCGCCGGTTAGCGAGGTGGCGGCGCGATGATATGGAAAACGGGTCTCTATATCAGCGGCATTTAGGTACAGTTTTCCCTCCCGGCGAAACCGCTGAAAATATTATTGCAGCTAGACGCACATTCTTGATTCAGAGGGGTTTCTCTGAAAAATTTGCAGATGCTTTGCAAAAAGCTGATCCAAACCTAACACGTGTAAGATCATTGGAAAAAACAATCAGTACTCTTCAAGAATTAGGATTTCAAAATCCATATTTATTAATCGAATCATTCTCTGCAGTTCTCGGATATTCAACTGAAAATTTGGTTCAAAAAGTCGTATTTTTACAAAGTTGCGGTTTTAAGGATCCGCACAAAATTATCGAAATGCATCCAATTGTTCTTGGTTTATCATTACAAAATATTAGCGAGACTATTGAGGGGCTTAAAAAACGTGGCTTTGCGGATCCCATTCAACTGATCGCTAGGGCTCCATCAATCCTTTCTTTATCATTAGAAACAATCGATAAGAAGATTACAGCTCTAAGAGAAATTGGCATTCAAAATGCTGCGCATATTATTAAAAGACATCCCTCATTACTCAATTATTCGTCCGAAACTATTTATGAGAAAATGGCTCTATTAAAAGAAATTGGGTTTGCTGATCCTCTCAAATTAGTAGTAAAGCAACCTTCGATTCTCGGGAATGATGTTGACGCTTTAAGGAGTAAGATTGATGGATTGAGAAAATGTGGCTTTAAAGATCCTATAAAACTTCTTTCGCAGCACCCTACATTTGTTTGCTATAGCCTTGAGAGTATTCATGAAAAAATTGAGCAACTAACAAGCAGAGGATTTATAGACCCAGTTAAACTCATAACAAAATCGCCGACATTCTTTGGATTATCTATTGAGAATATTGATAAAAAGATACAGGGATTAAAAGATCGCGGCTTTAAAGATCCGGTGTCTATGTTTATAGTACATCCTGCGATTGCCTCTTATACTTTTGTGTATCTTGATGAAAAAATTAATGGACTAAAATGCCGCGGATTTTGCAGTCCCGTGGGCCTTCTAGAAGATATTCCGGGAATATTTAATCTTACTTTTGAGAATATTGATCGACGTATTCTCCTGTTTAAGAGGCTGAAAGTAGTTTCACAATCGTCACTAGACATAATTTCGTTAATGGAAAATCAGCCATTCCTCTGGACGACTTCAATTTCAAAGTGTCTAACATTAGCTCGTGTCTTTATGGAATTTGGTTCAACTGAAGATGTAAATAGTCCCGAGATGATTTCAAAATTTTTACGAGCAAATCTTGAGTGCACGGTTTTAGCAACCGGTACTGAGACAACACTTAATTCAATTCGAAGAAAATCACAGCGAATTCAAGATAGGAAATATGGGCATAAGGACAAGATGCAAATGATATTGCAAATGTCAGATCAGCATCCTATTAAGAATCAATATGCTAAGCATTATCTGAAAGGAGCCTGAACAACAGGTGATTCAGGCAGAGAAAAACAGTATTACGCCCCAATACGTCTCAAGATCTCTCTATTTACAAACTCTTTCGGACGTCCATACTTCAATCGACTCAGCTGCTTGAATGCTTCTGCAGCCTGCTCATCTTTTGTGTAGGACTTCTCAAGCCAGGGCCGAGGGACTTCGATGCTGAATGGGCGACTTGGCTGACCGTTCACACACAGCTTCATGGCGCCCTTAAATGCATCCATGTTCACCAGATCCTGTTCGCTGAAGACCGGTGCCATTTCTTTGACGGCGACTTCAGCATCCTGTGGTCCGATCTTATACATCATCATCGTTCCGACGTTTCCGAAGATCGCGCCTTTCAAGCTTACAGATCCCGCAAGCTTACTCTCTTTTTCCAGCTGATCGATGTACTGGTGTGCAAGAATCAAGCCGAGGCGGTACTTACGAGCCTCAGACAAAATCGATTCGATGCTCGGCGTCACGAAGTTTTGGAACTCGTCGATGTAGAGGAAGAAGTCTTTGCGCGCTTCTTTTTCCATTCGCTGACGACGCATGGCGGCGACCTGAATTTTATTCACCACAATCATACCGAGCAGCGTGGAGTTGATATCACCAATGAGACCCTTGGATAGGTTCATCAAAATGATCTTGTTGCTATTCATGCATTCCGCAACATCGAACGAGCTCTTCGTCTGGCCGACGATATTGCGAATCAGCGTGTTGGTGACGAACTGTCCGAACTTCGCGGCAAAGTAGGGGATCATCTCCTGCTTCTCGCGTTGACCGGTCTTTGCCATCTGGTTTTCCCAGAAGGATTTCACGATCGGGTTTTTCACCTTGGCGACTTTGTACTTCTGCCATTCGTCGTCGGTGAAGAGGCGGACAAGGTCGGTAATGGCACCGCCTTCTTCCTCATCTTCCATCAGTGTAAGACAGCCGTTACGGAAGTAGTCCTGAATGCGCGGACCGAAGATTTCTTCGCCGAACATCTTCACCATCATGTTCATCGCATCGAGCGCAATAAGGTCGCGCTCTTCTTCGGTCTTTCCTTCAAGAAGGTTCAGACCCATCGGACGCTCGGTATCTGCGGGGTTAAAGAAAATCACATCATCTGCGCGCTCGCGAGGAATGTACGGCAAGAGATCGTCAATCAACGAACCGTGCGGGTCGACCACGCACATACCCTTTCCATTATGAAGATCCTGCCGCGCCATCAGCTGAATAATGGACGACTTACCGGTACCGGTCTGACCAATGATATAGAAGTGACGGAAGCGGTCTTCGTCATGCATGAAAATCTTTTTCTTCTCACCGCGATAGGTATTGGTACCCAGATACAATCCATCCTCAGGCAGATTCTTTGGCGCGGGAGCGACTTTGAAGTTCTGCCATTTGATCGTCTCTACCTTGTTGTACTTGGTGTGCGGCAAATGAAAGAGTGATGCCAGTTCGGTGGTGCCGAGGAGCATCAGCGGTGCCTGCAGCCATTCACGCAGAATGCGACGCGGAGAACGGCGGATGAAACGGCGGACTGTTTTAGCTTTCGAATCGAACATCACCGTCTTGAACCCGTTGCCGCGGACATCGTTGAACTGACTGAAACCGCCCAGAACGGTATCCAGAATCATCTGCGCACGAGACGGATTCTTTGCCGATGACACGACGCGGATGACGGCCGTGAACCCGGGATTGCCGGCTTTTTCATCAACAGCCTTGCTGTATTCCTCCACCATTTGTGAAACGCGCTCGCTCTTCGGTGTATCTGCAGACGGTCCTCCGGATGTAAACAGATCGACGATCATGCGCACCCATGTCAGTGGATTCAGCCATGAGGATCCTCCACCGGATTTTCCATTCAGCAGATCTTTTGCTTCCTGCTGAAGCTTGCTCTGCCAACCCGGTTTTGCCGGTTGCAGAATGATTTGCACTGCTGCGCCTTCATCACTCTGCAATTTGGAGAAGGCGTTCGTGATTGCATTGAGAGGATCGCTCTTCAATTGCTGGTACGTTTTAAAGACAGCCGTGAACGGCTTGCTGGCAAAAAGGCTTTTGGCTGCAACAACGGAATCATTTGTGAAGATGTTGTAGTCCTCCACCTCATCAATCACCGTGTCCGGATAAAACGATGTGATTTGCTTCTCAATGAGTGGGGCAATCGAGCGCGGGCAGACGACAAAGAACAGGATCTCATTCGCGAGCGCCGCGTATTCCAACGAGATGAACGGTTGCCCGGTCCAGTACCGGTTCATCGAGCCGTTATACAGTCCGTGCAGTGACTGATACAGGTGGTCCATGACACCGATTACTTCTTTATAATCTTTTCCAAGCTGATCGGTATCGGCGTCCTTTTCCTCGCGGGACTCCTTCTTTGGTACCAGCAGTTGCAGGAACACGAGATCCTCCTCGCGAGTGCGATCGGCAGACCGTCTTGCGTATGCGGCAAGGGCATAGACGGCACATGCAATGCCGAGAACCGAGCCGATCAGAAGCAAGAAGGTCGACATGAAACTATCGTACCAGTATAGCAGATTTCATGCAGAAAATCATCCGACTTCGTCTGTACGGACTACGCCGGACGGATGTCTTTTACAGGCCTAACCAGGCCAACCAACGGGAGATCCAGAGGAAGGGCGGGGGACTGTTTAGCGGTCGGGAAACGAAGACGGTTTGACGCAGAGACTCACGCAGTTTCCAGAGCACGCGATGATGCTTGCGAATCACCACGTTTACCTCGCCCATTTCATCGATCGAGGCTTTAAAGAGGTTCATTGAGCCGATGAACGCCGTTGTATAATCCACCAAAATAACCTTTGCATGGAATTTTCCGGGATACAGGTGCACCGAGACCATACCGTTGTGGCCGTAGGTAATCAGGCGTCCGATTGCGACCATATTCGCATGGTGATGGAATTCCACCCAATCGGGCAGAAGTACCGTGACACGGATTCCCTTTTTGCTTGCTGCAATGAGCGCATCGATCACGTCTGCATCGGAGATGTAACAGTGCTCAATAACGATCTGCTCTTTTGCTTCTTTCAGCAACGACATGAGCACCGGTCGCAAATCTTGGCTGTCCTCGGTATTCATCACCAGTCGAACCGGGCCGCTGTGGATGTCCATCGATTGACGGGTCAAAAACCGCTCCACAAAGCGCTCTCCACGCAGCTCCACCATGTAGTCATGAAAGGTGTACCGATATTCGTCGGCGATGTTCATGCCGGTCAAAAGCAGTGTGTGGTTATCGATGATGAACACTTTCGCGTGGTCATTATTGACCGCATGCCGGATGCGGATGTTCGGGTGCGACCAGAAGGCAGGCCACGGAGCGGTTTGATCTTCTTTGGTTCCCAAGAAATCCCCATGAAATTCGAAGAAGTCGCCGACGGCTTCTTTGGTGATATCGACGTTGACCCCGCGCTCCGCCGCCTCCAGCAGCAAGCGCGCCATCCATCGTCCTGTCGTATCGTTTTTCCAGATGAATGTCTGCACCACAATCTGCTGGCGAGCCTGACGTATTAATACTTCTAGGCGACGGAATGATTCCGGCCCGTCGACCCATAATTTTGCCTCTCGGCGACGGGCGATTTTCGCAATTTGATCGGTTGTTTCCAGAATGACCAGCAAACGCAGTCGGTAGTACGTGCGTAGCCAGTAGACGAGACGATGTCCTCTTTTACCCAACAGATACCGCAAAGCTGCCTTGATAGACGTCCTGAATCCTCTGCCGTTCAACAGGTCCCGCCAAGATGTAGGACGGATCATACGGGGAGGGTAGCGCGAAACGCGCTCGGCGGAAATTACGGATGCTTCGCTTTCCACTCGGTGTGGACGCGCTCGACCATCTCGAGAAGGCTTTTAATGGTCATGTCTTTCTTAATGAAATAGTCATCCGCACCCAGTTCCCGACCACGCTCCTTGGAACGCTCATCGGCGAAGTTCGTCAGCATAATTACCGGAAACTTGCGGACGGCAGGCGGATACTTTTCCAGAACCTGAAATCCATCCATTTTTGGCATGTGAATGTCCAAAACAAGCACATCCGGGAAACGGGTCTGCAGCTCCTGTATTGCCTGTTCACCGTCTTCTACCGCGCGGATAGGAAAACCGGCAACCGAGAACTTCTTAATATAGAGGTTACGCAGAACGGCGTCGTCTTCGGCAATGAGGATGTCTGGTTTCATTGCTCTTAGTATAGCATAAATGACATACGACCACCAGAGAAATATCAAACAGCCAAAACTGGGTCTGGTCTCCAAATGCAAAATCTGCTATACTAAATAGAACATTTATGAACAAACACCCACCCTCCTATACAACCCTGTCGGTACTCGGCCTCACGGCAATGGCGGCGGTTGTCGCGCTCTCCAGCGGAGCATTTAGTGCGGATCTCATATCCGACTGTGTCGGTAAGGCGTACGGGACATCGGGTTGTCCGGTGAAAGCCGCATCAAGCAGCAGCCGGTCACTGATGTGTGGTAATGGAGTTGTTGATGCGGGAGAGGAATGTGATTTGGGAAGTACCAAAAACGGATTCAGTAACTGCACCAAAGACTGTGTGCAGCTTTTCTGCGGTGACGGACTTATTTCTCCGGCCCTCAAAGAAGAATGTGAACCGGAGTCTGAAGAAGTGTATGCATTGGATCCTGCGACTGGCGAGTTAATCATTGAGACACGCTACCTTGCGCCGTCCTGCGGTGCGATCTGTACGGTTCCGACGTGTGACAAAGACGGCGTCTGTTCCGGCGGCTGCAAGCGCAATTTCCTGCCTGCCTGCGCTGCATCATCCACCAACTCAGCGCAACAGCTGACACTGGCATCTCAATCGAAGTCGTCTGCCGCTGCGACGGCTTCGGGTCAAACGACATCAACTGCAGGTCAGACTAATGCAGGGCAGAACATCTGTGGAAACGGCGTGATCGATACCGGTGAACAGTGTGATGATGCGAACAAGGTCGATACAGATGCTTGTACCAATGCCTGTCGCATCGCTCAGTGTGGAGACGGACTCGTCGCTATCTGGGAACAGTGTGACGACGGCAATCGCATCGACACGGATGCCTGTAGCAATACATGTAAGTCTCCTGCTTGCGGTGACGGAAGCGTTCAGAGTGGAGAGGAATGTGACGATGGAAACCAGATGAACAATGATTCTTGCACGAACGCGTGTAAGAACCCGCGCTGCGGCGACCAGATCGTGCAGATTGCTTTGGGAGAGCAGTGCGATGATGGAAATCTTGTCGGAAGCGATGGATGTACCAATACCTGTACGCTGCCTTCCTGCGGCGACGGTGTGGTTCAACTTGGCGAAGAATGTGACGATGCCAACAAGGTTGATACGGATGCCTGTACGAACCAGTGCATTATGGCCCGTTGTGGCGATAGCGTTCTGCAAATTGCTGCCGGTGAGGAGTGTGATGACGGTAATCGCTTAAATACAGACGGCTGTAATAACCTGTGCAAGCTCCCTCTGTGTGGCAACGGTGTCCGCGAAGGCCAGGAGGAGTGTGATGACGGAAACCAGAGCGATAATGACTCGTGCTCCGTTGAATGTAAAAAGCCCAAATGTGGCGATGGATTGCTGCAGCCTGGTGAATACTGCGACGATGGAAACGATAACAATGACGACAGTTGTACGACGCTCTGCAAGGTTCCGACCTGCGGCGACGGCTTGCTCAGTTCAAAGGAAGAGTGCGACAACGGTCGCGACAATTCCGACAGCAAAGCAAATTCCTGTCGTATGGATTGTCGTGCGGCACGCTGCGGTGACCGCGTGATTGATGAAAGTGAGGAGTGTGACGGTGGCGAGGATTGCGGTCCGGACTGTACCGAGCTGAAGCGCGCTGCTCCTGCAACCATGATCGAGTCATTCCCGTTTGTCACCGTAAGTGTGATGGCCGGACTCTTCGGACTTGCAGCGGTCATGGCTTTCGTCTTCCGGAAGAATCTTCACTCGTTGGTTGCGAAAGTGGCAGGCGAGAAGATTGCCGACTCCATCGACGACGTTCCTCTCGATCAGATCGAGATGCCGTGGCAGAAGTGGTAAGAGGCGAAGTGTCCAAGGACACAAAAAACAAGTAATCCAAAGAAGGGCCAAATCGTATAGATATTGGCCCTTCTTTTATTGTGATTTCTTTGTACCTTGTGAGTTGTATCCTGGTGTCCTTTCGTTTTACGCGACTGAAACGCGGACGTAGGTTGTAATTTTGCCGCCATCCAAGTGCTGCTCGACGGTCTTGCTTGGGTCTTTTACAAAGCTCTGCTTGGTGATGGCGTTTTCCTCGCGGAACTTTTTCTCCTTGCCCATCATGATCTTGTCCCACATTGCCTCGGGCTTGCCCTCTTTGCTCATCTGCTCGCGCCAGATCTCCTTCTCTTTTTCCAGAACGTCTTCTCCCACTTCTTCGGGGTGAACGTAGCGTGGGCTCAAAGCGGCAGCGTGCATCGCGATGTCACGCGCTGTTTCTTTGGTGGAACCCTCCAGTCCGATGATCACGCCGATCTTGCGGTTGCTGTGCAGGTAGCTGCCAATGACAGGGGCTTCAATTGCGTGCATATCGTCGGCGGTAATATTCTCGCCGAGCTTCTGGACAAGATCGGGAACCAGTTCTGCAGCCTTTGCCTTGGCTGCATCGAGCCCGTCTGCAAAGAGTGTTGCGACAATTTCCTCGCCGGTTTTGGCGAAGTTTTCATCGCGAGCAACGAAGTCCGTTTCACAGCGGAGAATGAACATGACGGAGCGGCTGCCTTCTTCTTTCTGGAAGACAAGTCCCTCGCCCTGCTCGCGATCGGCCTTTTTTGCGGCCTGTGCAATACCGCGCTTGCGGAGAAGCTCGATTGCCTTTTCCTCGTCGCCGCCTGCTTCAACAAGCGCGTCTTTGACGGCGGAGATGGAGACGCCCGTGCGGGCGCGAAGTGATTGAATGGATGCTGCGGAGATGTCCATGATATCTAGGAGGTAGGAGCTAGGATGGAGAAGTCGAGGATAGAATATCTTAGTATGAGCCGCCGATCACTGTGCGCTCTTCGGGCTCTTCTTCTTTGTTTACGACTTGTTCCTGTTTCTTGCTGCGCACAGCCTGCAGTTCGTGCAGGATCGTGTCGAGCAAGATTTGGATGGAACGGACGGCATCGTCGTTTGCAGGAATGCAGGCTGTCAGTTCATCGGGGTCGGCGTTGGAATCGCAGATGCCGTAGACCGGGATGCCAAGCTTCTTCGCTTCGAGCACCGCGACGTGGTCGCGCACCGCGTCAACGACGAAGAGTGCGTCTGGCAGACCGTGCATGGCGGCAACACCGGAGAGTGCGGCATCAAGCTTTGTCAGCTCTTTGCGCAATTCTGTTTGCTCCTTCTTCGTGTACTTTTCCACTTCACCGGTCTGGAAACTGCGGCGGAGATCGAGATAGTACTGCAAGCGGCGCTTGATCGTCGGCCAGTTTGTCAGGAGTCCCGGAATCCATTTCTTGGTGACAATCGGCTGATTCAACTTGTGACCAAGATCTTCAATCAACGGGATGCTCTGCTGCTTGGTCGAGACGAACAAGACGGTCTTGCCGGCGGACTGCAGTGCTTTTAGTGCATCAACAACCTCAATCAGACCCTTGCGTGTCTGCTCAAGATCGAAAATATGAATACCCTTGCGCGTGCCATAGAGGTACGGCGCGATTTTTGGGTTCCATTTAGCCTGGGGGTGGCCGAAGTGGCAGGCATGTTCCAGCAGTTCGGCTTCAGACGGGATAGGCATAACGATAGGAGGTAGGAACTAGGAGGTAAAAGCAGAGTTGATCGACGCGATCGACACCCTTAGTGGGTGCAACAGAGAAGGCAGTGATCAAATCCTTGGGGGCTGCCCGAATGCGTCTTTTCGCCTAATGCGGAGGATATTCCGTTGGGGAAGGCACTCTTCGACTAGCTCAGAGTGATCCCTTCGGGATCAGGACCGCAGCGATCGGCATTCGGTGGTGCGTGCTTTATACCGATGTCTATCTGGCTTTGCAAGAAAATTTTACCGATCCTAGCCCTTTTTAAGGGCTTCTACGTCAATTACGTCCCCGTATCTCTTCTTTTCCCGTTGGGCGGGTGTCTGATCATAGATTCGCATTGCCATGGTGAGAAGAATGAGAGTGATGCCGATATCGTCGATTTGACCAAGGAGCAGAAAGAAATCCGGAATGAGATCAATCGGGACAATCACATACACGAGTGCGAGCAAGGGGAGATATTTCGCCTTTGCTGGAACAGCCGGGTCGTTGACGAGTTTGGGGTACGCACGAATGAAAGAAAGGATGCGGGTGAACATAGGTCAATCATAAATCAATCGAGTCATTAGCTCTATGAAACACATGAAAAAATCCGGCACTCCGTATGGAGGGCCGGATTGGGAGGTCCTTTCTGAAGAAGGTTCCGAGAATCACGCAGCGAGTGCGGATTGCATTTCACGCAACTGCAGAATGAAGTTCAAGATCTTTCGTCGAGCATGATGGGGTGGCATTCCATCAAGTTCACCCAGAGCAGATGTGGCTCGATCGATGATGCACTCCGGAACGTGTCCGAAGACGATCCATCGATTTCCTGTCAGCCGAGCGAATGCCTTTCCAAAGTACCACAGGACAGTTGTGTTCTTGTAAGGCCGTCGACCGAACCAGTAACTCGCCAGGGCATTGCGCAAGGCATGAGCTGTGTTTCGATCTGTCTCCCGCTCGAATGGGCGGAGCCTGACAGCCGTTCGCGGCTTCCACTGTCGACGCATGATCAGTTTCCTTTTTTCCGAACTGCCGAATTGAAAGGACCAACCCGCTGACGCGGATATAAACATAAAACACCTTTTTCAGTGTATAGTCAACTTATCCTAACTCCGTGACTAACTCGCTGATAGAGACACGCTTTTGTTCCAATGTATCGCGGTCTCTAATAGTTACGGTATCAGGCGCACCTTGTTCCGCATCTTCTCCGATGGTGCCAAAGTCGACGGTCACGCAAGACGGAGTACCGGTTTCATCCTGGCGGCGATAGCGCTTACCAATCGAACCCGTCACATCAAAGTCGATGTTTGCGTCGAGCTTATCAATCAGCAGATTGCGGACTTCCTGTGCCTTGGAAATCAGATTTTCTTTCTTGCTGAGCGGGAGCACTGCCACTTTCACCGGCGCAATACTCTTGTGGAAACGCATCACCGTGCGGACATCACCACCTTCCAGTTCTTCTTCGTCGTATGCGTTGATCAAGAGTGTCAGAACCGTGCGGTCGCAACCGAAACTCGGTTCCACCACGTACGGCAGAAATTTCTTCGTCGGCTCATCGGGGTCGGTGTACTTGAGATCTTCGCCACTGAATTTTTCGTGCTGACTGAGATCGAAGTCTGCGCGATTCGCGAGGCCGAACAATTCTCCCCATCCCCACGGAAAATCGTACTCAATGTCGACCGTGCGGGAGCTGTAGTGCGAGAGCTCGTCTTTTGCATGCTCACGAATACGGAGTTTGGCTGCGTCGATGCCGAGACCGGTGTACCAGTTCCAGACTGCATCTTTCCATTCCTCGAACGCAGGACCGTCGGTGCCCGGCTCTACGAAATATTCGATTTCCATCTGCTCGAATTCGCGCGTGCGGAAGGTGAAGTTGCCCGGCGTGATTTCGTTGCGGAAGGCTTTACCTATTTGCGCAACACCAAAGGGCAGTCGCCTGCGCGTCGTCTGTGCGACGTTCTTAAAGTTGACGAAGATACCCTGTGCGGTTTCGGGGCGCAGATAGATGTCGGTTCCCTCGCCTTCAATCACGCCCTGTTGCGTCTTGAACATCAGGTTGAACTTCTTGGCGGGCGTCCACTCGCACTCACCGCAGTTCGGGCATGAAATTTTTTCAGCCATTAGCATCGGTTGAAGCTGGTCGAGGGTGATCACTGCCGCCGCCTCGACGCCGAGCTTTTCTTCCAGCAGTTTGTCGCCGCGGAAACGCTGCTGACATTTTTTACAATCGATAAGTGGGTCGTTGAAGTTACTGACATGACCCGATGCTTCCCACGCGCGTGGGTTCATCAAAATTGCTGCATCAAGACCGACCACGTCACTGCGCTTGTGCACAAATGTCTTCCACCAGTGTCGCTTTACGTTATTCTTCAATTCCACCCCGAGCGGACCGTAATCCCACGTGTTTGCCAAACCACCGTAAATATCGGAGCCGGGGAAAATAAATCCGCGGCGCTTACATAATGAAACGATTTGATCGAGAGATGTGGCTGGCATAGGCCCGGATCCTACCGGAGAAACGGCCAACGCAAAAGGTTCCATCTTGTTGTCCTGGCACGGAATCGGGGAAAGAGAGTCTTCCAGCTATGTGCGTTCTTTACGGTTGATTTCTGGTAAGAATGGGCAAAAACCCACACACACGCGAAGACAATCATATTCGCCGTTGCGATTGCGACCGGGTGGGCCTCTTTGAATATTTCCTGCAGGAGTATCCGATCGATGTCCCCGAATGCGACAAGGGATACTAAATTCAGCGTGAAGAGGATGGATGCACTGATGTAGAGAATGACTGATTTTCGATCGAGCAGGAGGAGCGGTAAGCCTAGCGCTATGAAAGGGAACAGATAGCGCTCGTGCATTTCCGCGTTGAAGAGGAAGAATGCATAGGCGATCAGTGCGGCAGATAACATCGTGACGCCGGTTTTTCCTTTAGATTTAATGTCCTGTTGAATGGCCGGAAACCACAGCACGGTGACGCTGACAATGACGATAAACCAGGCAATGAGCCCGAACATGCGATGAGACAATGGACCCACAAATAGATCTGTTGCGGATTTCCCCGTCTCGCGCGTGTAGAGCATGACCCAGAAGTTGTAGGCGTTGTAGCTCAGTGTGTTATAGAAGCCGACGGACCCCATATAGACATTCATCAATTTGTCGAACGCACCGTAGATCGCAAATGGGATCGCGGTAATGAACGTGACACTTAAACCGCCCAGTAGCAACCGTAGCCAGCGCTTGATATCAAACCCCGCGGCAACCACGACAACCGGCACCAGCAGGAGCGACTGCATTTTTATCAGCAGTGCCGATGCCATCAATATGCCGGCGCATATCCAGCGATGACGCTGCATACAAAGGATGGTCAGACACAGGAACAGCGTGAAGACGCTGTCGATCTGTCCCCACACTGCGGAATCGTGGATGACAGCCGGATGAATTGCGTACAGTGACGCAGCAAGAAATGATTGCCGCCGCCCGCCTATCGGTAGCAGTATCAGATACAGCACAACGACCGTCACAAGGTCGGCGAGGATGGCGGGCAACTTGATGATGACACGATAGATCGGTGCTTGTTCATCGAAGTCCGGTGAAAGCGTCGATTGATAGAGGTAGCCGGTCAGCGCGAATATGCCGATGGAGAGTGGGGGATAGTTCGGCAGCATCACATCGTCATCGACCTGCTCGCTATACGATTGAATGAGTCCCAGTTTGACTGCGCTCTTGGACCAATCCTGATTCAAGCTGATGTCACCGCCAAAACCGCCGTGCCACGAAAGTCCCAGGCGGATCACGAAGGCTATCGCAAGAACTGCGGGAAACAGAGCAATGTTTGCGGATGCCGGACGCAGCAGCATCAGACGTGCACCGATCCAGCTAATGAGCGCTAGGATGAATACAAGCAGAGAGAGCAGCAGGGGATCGGTCCAAGAGGTGCGAAGCATCAGACCCCCTTGTCCGCCCGTGTCGTGAATGCGCATCGAGATCGTGTTTTCTCCGGATTGCAGCGGAAGACGGACAACGCGTCCAGGATGAAAATTGCAGAGGCTGGTTACACCGTCTACCGACTGGTCATTCACGATGAGCTCTTCAATACAATCATCAGGTCCGATGACGAACCAACTCGCGTGCAGCGGATTCATTCTGAACGTTGCAGTAATGTTGAAGTACGATCCTTCGCCCTCAGCAAGAAAAGGGATGGAGGTTTCATGAGGTTCCATGCCGTCATACTGGTAGCTTGCGCTCATGTCGCGCATGCCAAGTGAGAGAATGCTCGCGAGACCGGCACTAATCAGGAACAATCCGATAAATATCTCCGCAATGAATGCCGCGTTCCAGCGTGGCTTGGTGATGAAGTCGGACAAGCGCATAAACGGAATCAGAGAGGAATAGCTGATGCGTAGTGATCGAAGATATGTATATCGTAGCGTCCATCGTCAAATTCATCGAGTTCATCGACATGAATGACGAATGCATCAAACGATTCATCTCTGCATCGATGCAATCCGAACGTGAATCGTCCGAATCGATTTGCCCACTGAAATTCCGCTCCGGGATTATCGTACTGAACGGTTTCCGCAAATAATCGGGGATCAGTTTGCTCGTAAAAGAGCGCGAAAATGTATGGCATATTCACGCGATCGGTTACGCAGACTTTGCCGTCGGTTGCGTCCAATGCATCGGTGATTGCCGTGCCGAGACCGGTGAAGAAATCATCGGACGCCTCGGCGCGGTATTGTGTGAAGTACGAATACGTAAAGAAGGAAAAGAGAACCAGAAAAACGCTGAGAATACCGTCGCGGACAAATCGATTTCCCCATGCAACTGTCTGTACGCCGAGTGCGCAGAAAAAGATCAATGCGATGTAGATCACGTTAATGCGGTTGACGTTGACCGATTGCAACGCGGCAAGTGCGGTAGCGGAGATCAGCCAAAAAAGCAGGAAGATTGCCGGATCTTTTCCGCGTGCTTTCCACACTCGTATACACGCAGCAACGATACCGATGATCACAAAAGGCAGTCCGATCATATATATCTGTCCGTATCCTTCAATTCCATTCCAGATTAATCCGTCATGCTGATAAAAAAGTAGTTTCCAGAATTCCCGAAGGTTGTTGATAATGCTGCCCCAGTCTCCGCTGAAAACACTCGAGACTGTCTGAAAACGCGGGGTTCCGGTGAGTCGTGGAATGCTTATGAACGGTAGAATAATAGAGTTCCACTGGAACTGGTTGATTGCGATGTAGAGCGCAATTGGGATCCCTGTCACAACAGCGACAACAGCGGAGATGCCAAGAGTCGACCATTGGGTTTTCCAGAAGAACGTCAGTGCAATTGCAGCGAGAACAGTAAAGATCGGGATGACGACGTAGGCAGTTCCGTATAGATAGAGACAGAGTCCGAGCACGAAGGCCGACCACGGAAGATAGCGGCTATTCTTTAAAGAGAGGATCAGAAGAAAGACCGCGATCAGAAACATGCCCGGGAAAATGTTGGAATCGAGTCCCCAGCGCGAAATCATGATGTGCCACGGGTTAATGGCGATCAGCAGAAGAGCAGTCACTGCTGTCGGCCGATCGACGACTCGTTGAACGAGGTGGAAGAAGAGAATCAGTGAGACAATGCCGAGCGTGAGATGCGGCATGCGAATGGATGCTTCGCTTAAGCCAAATAGGAGCATGAACGGCCATGCAAGATATCCGTTCAATGCGTACATGCCCGATCCCCACGAGACGAACATCACTGGAAACGGAAAGCCGTTGCGGTCAACGCCATATCGGAGCACCGACCATGCATCGTATCCGGTCGCCGCCTCATCCTGATTCAGTCCCGGCGGGATATCACCGAATGCCCACACGCGAACGATGATGCCGAGTATCAATAAGAACACGACGTCGTAATTCATCTTCACGGTGTCGATGAGTTTGCTGATGATCGATCGTGAAGAGCGTGACGTCATGCGGCACAGTGTATGCTACCATTTGCTTATGCGGAAGAACTCTGACTTCATGCTGGTCATCGTCGTATTTTGTATCGCGATCGCTCTCCGCGTCGCGTATCTCTCTGTCACACCGTTTGATTTGCGTGGTCATGATGCATGGGGACACGTTGAATATATCGATTACGTGTTGCGAGATTGGTCCATTCCTCCCCCTCATGACGGCTTCGAGTTCTATCAACCTCCTCTCTATTATTTTGTTGGTTCCGCAATAGTACGTGCGGTTCAATATGTGAATCCGGTCTTGAATAAAGAGATAATCCTGCAGTATTTTGGACTATTACTCTCAATCATCACACTCGGTATCGGATTCCTGTCTGCCAACCTATTGTTTCCAAAAATGCAGCGGATGGAACGGTTGCTTTTTATCGCAATTCTCGGCGCTTTCCCAAGCGTTGTATTCTTCAGTGCACGCATCAACAATGACACGCTGTATCATTTTTTTGCGTTTCTCGCATTCGCATCACTTTTAATTTGGTGGAGGGATCGCATCATGAAGCACTGGATTCTTGTTTGTGTTGTCATCGGTTTGGGTCTCATCTCTAAAAGCAACATGATCCTTTGGATGCCGATTGCATTTCTGACACTTTGTGTGGCAAAAAATGTATCAATCCGTAAAAAAATCACGTTCGTTTTGCTTCTCTTTGTTATTCCCTTTGCATTATCCGGATGGTTCCAGATTCCGCGTTTTTTCGAGGAGGATAAAATGAGGACGGTGCTCGTGGGAAATGCGGACATACAAACCGGTGAAATTTCCAGTGCGCCGGAATATCTGTTGACCTTCAATCCGGTTCAGATTCTTAAACACCCCTTCAATCACATAGACGGAGACGGGGCACGACGACTGTATCACTGGGAATATTTTTTCCGTTCTGCGTTCTTCGGTGAATTCGAGTTTCCACCCAGATTTATTCCCATTGCAGTTACGATTCTCATCAGTGCATTGCTCCTTTCTATTCTTGCTCTCTATCGCTTAGCTTACGATCTTCGCTTTCTTTCATCTTCTCAAACAGCGCCAGTAGCGATAACGGCCGTTGTGTTATTGCTCGGCGCTTTTGCCTATCGCATCGCCATGCCTTTTAGTGCATGTCAGGATTTCCGCTTCTCCATTGCGCTTGCGCTCCCATGGACCGTCTATATGGTTATGGGAATCGGAACAGAAAGACATGTCTTACGATTTATTCATGGCTTTCTTTGTCTGACGCTCGTTTTTTCGAGTGCGGCATTTTTATTGATGATCGCCGCTTTTGCGCCCTCCTGAATTACACGTACTTCTTGTGTAGCCGATAATTCCGTCTACCTGTACGATTCACTCCAATGAAACTCTCCGTCATCCTTCCCTGTTATAACGAAGAAGAAAATATCGAAGCTGCCATTCGCGACGTAGCGTCGTGGATGAGCAATGCGTCGATCGACGGCACGATTATTGTCGTTGACGACGGATCGAAAGATAGATCGCCGCAGATCTTGAAAGACCTTGCCAAAAAACATGATAATTTAAAAATCGTTACCCATCAGAAGAATGGAGGATATGGTGTAGCGGTTCGTTCGGGATGCGATGCTGCGACCACGGACCTGATTGCGTTCATGGACAGCGACGGACAATTCCACGCGTCGGATCTGTCATTGCTGTTGCCGCATATCGATCGCTTTGCGTTTGTAACAGGGCGACGAGCACACAGAGCTGATCCGCTCATTCGCAACATGTTCGGAAAGATTCTTGGTGGCATGAACTACATCGTGCTTGGGCTCTGGGTTCGCGACGTGAATTGCGGTCTTAAATTATTCCGCCGCGATGTCTGGAAAGAGATCCGCCCGACACACGGCGTGGAAAAGCTCTTCAATACCGAAATGTTTTTGCGTCTGAAACGGAAGGGGATTCCTTGGTATACCGTCGATGTACCGCACTACCCGCGGACAAAGGGAACGCCGACGGGCGGATCGGTGAAGGTGATTATCCGGATGTTCAAAGAGTTGTGGGGGTTGAGGACGGCGAAGATGTAGGAACTAGGAGTTAGCTTTTAGCTTTCAGGAGTCAAGTCGAAAACGCTTCACCGCTTTAAATCACTAAAGCGGAATTTATCGATAGATATCTCTAGAGTGGAGGTTATGGCTATACAATCTTTTCGAGATCTTATTGTCTGGCAACGCGCTCTACAAATGTCAGTTGCTATATATGAACTGACTGAAAATTTTCCTTCAACAGAGCGGTTTGGATTGATCGATCAAATGAGACGAGCATCTATTTCAGTTCTGTCGAATATTGCAGAAGGTAGACATAGAGGCAGTAAAAAAGATTTTATTAGATTCCTATACATTGCATATGCTTCTCATATGGAGATTCAGGCACAGATGTGCCTAGCAAAAGAGTTGCCGCATACAAAAAATTGCGACTTTACCAAGGTTGAAAATCTTCTTCAGGAAATTGGAAAAATGCTGAATTCGATGATTGGAAACATGAAACGCAATCAAGCAGTTTACAAAAGCTGACTCCTGATTCCTGAAAGCTATTATCGTGTCTCAACCACGAACGGGCTACTTCTTTCACAGTTGACGCAATGCATATCCCAAATCTGCATCCAGTTGCGCTTCTCAAACTGCTCACTGGTCAACGGGCCGTAATACGAGAACGGACGGAAATATTCGAAGTTGAGGAAAATCAGCACGGCTACTGTGAGCAGCGCATAGGTCTTGCGCTTCTCGGTTAGCTTCCACACGGAGAATTGCTGCAGTTCATCGAACACAAGGCCAACCAAGATGAAGGTGAAGAAGAGCGGCAGGAAATAATGATACAAGTACATCACACGGTCGATGGTCGAAACGGCCGCCATGTAGCTGACGTACAGACCGAGGAATAACGCAATATGCAACTTTCTGCGTAGGTGAACGGCGCCGGGATACAGCACCGATGCGATCAGCAAGACCGCGCTCATGCCGACGCCCGCAATGCCGAGGAACCAGATTGTGGGGTTCGGTACAAGATACAGATATCGATAGGCGTTGCTATCCGGCGTTTCCCAACGGTAGCTGATGGTGCGACCGCCGAATGGCCACAGGAACCACGGGCTGCCGTTTTCATCCGCCTTACATAAGTCGAGCCGCGGTACGCCTGCCTGGTAATGGGAGACGAAGTTGAGTGAGTCGCGGAGCATGTAGGGAATCGCGAAAACCGATTTGTTCTGGCGGTTGGTGAGAATCGCTTTGTACTCGGGCGATGCTTGGTAGTACCCGGCATCGGGCAGCGACGGATTGACCGTGCTTCCGCTGGCGAAGTGTATGTGCCATACGCCTACATACACGATCATAAACGCGAGCGCTGCCATCCAGACAAAGGTCCACCAGCGTTTGATATTGGGCCACAAGAAGACCAGCAACGCGGGCACAAGCAGTATGAACAGCAGTGCGAACACTTTCGTAGCCAGTGCCGCGCCGAATGACGCGCCAAACAGTAACGCCGCGCGTCCGAACTTCTTCTTATCCTCTTTCCATTCAATTAACAGCAGGAACGCAAAAACCGCCAAAGCGCTGAAGAACATCAATGTCGACTCCAGCATCGCCGATCGACTATGAACAATGAGAGCGTTATCAAATACATAGAGGAAACTGAGCAGCACCGACCAAAGATGCTTACGCGTTATCAGGAAGAAGATGCCGAAAATAATCGGCGTCGTCAGCCATGCGAGCAGTGTCGGGAACAGTCTGTAGCCGGTAAACGAAAATCCTTCCGGAGGATTGGTCGCGTAGTCGGTTCCTATAAATTGATTGTCTTGCGGATTCGCATTAATCAGCCACTCACCGGCTGCAATCACCAGTTTTCCGAGCGGCGGGTGCGGTTCCATAAAATAGACGCCATTCAGATATTTCTGCGCAGAGGCGATGTGATAATTCTCGTCCCAAAAGAGAGCCGGCGGATTCCAGAATCCATGGACGTAGGTGAAGTAGGAGAGTGCGAGCAGGAAGAGAATCGATAGTCGCATCGGCTGTGAATCGGCTGTCGTGAGAGACGGAAAACGCATGATGCGGAGTGTACCTTCCGTTTGCGCCAAACAGCAATGTTGAGTGCGTAAAATTGTGCCTATATGGCCTGTTTAAGCCATTTTATAGCGATCCTGAAATTGAAAAAATACGAGAAAAATGCTATAATAATCAGATATGTCTCTTCTGGCTGAAACCTCGCTTTTCACCGGGAAATCCCTCGCCGTACTCTGTGCGGTGGGCGCGCTGGCGACAGTCGATATTGCTCGTCGTATTCAACATCGACCATCGCATCTCTTCTTTGCCGGTGCACTGGGAACATTCCTGTCTGTTGGGCTCATTCGGTCAACGGATTTGTTTATGCAGGCCGGACAATCGAACTCCTATGCCGCAGCTCTCGCACTTCTTCTATTGGCGATTGGATGGAGATCGCTCTTTGGGCCATGGGATGTCCAGACCAAGCTGGTGCTTCTACTGACATTCCTCTTCTGGATTTCTTTGCGCATGTTTGGCCACGATTCGGTGTCCGACTTCCGCATTCGCATGATAGCTGCCGCGATTGCACTTGTTCCGGCTGTCATCTGGTGTCGCCTATTCCTCAAGTATCACCGAGAACGTCTGACGACGGTCGTGTTGCTCTTTCTGGCAGGCGTCCTCTCAACGGTTCCTATTCTTTTTTACGACTCGCTCGTTCGCAGGGGAGTGGAACTGAAGTTTTTCTTTTTCACGATTAAACCGGAGAGCTTCAACCGCGCATCGGAATTGTTTGTGTCAGGCTACGCCGGCGGCCTCAGTCAGACATCGGTGATGGTTCTTGTGACACTACTCTCGTTCATGTTTGTCGGTCTTATAGAGGAAGTAAGCAAGTACTGGGTACTCAGCCGCAGCGGAAAGCAGGTATTCACCAGTATTGATGATGTGATGCAGCTGTCGATTATGGCTGCCATAGGATTCGCGTTTGCCGAAAATATTATCAACCCTGTGTATTTCACCGCCTTTGTCCGTGAATACCTGTTCCATGGTGCCGCCCCCGATATCGGTGGATTCCTCGGGAACATTCTCGGGCGTTCAGTTCTGACTAGCATGGTGCATATTCTTTCCACTGGTGTCATGGGCTACTTCCTCGGACTGGCGATCTTTGCATCACCCGTTTTGGCCGAGGCACATGCGAAGGGTCGCGTTCATCGCGTTCTCCATGCAGTAGGATCAATGCTGCGTCTGCGTGAAGTGTCGATGTTTCGAGTGCAAATGTTGACGACTGGCCTTCTGGCAGCGGTCGTGTTGCATGGGCTCTTCAACTTCCTTGTGACCTTGCCCGATATTCTTCCGGGGAATCCGCAGTCGGTAGCCGATCTACTTGGTAATAATGCGCCCGGGTTTCTTGGCAATATCCCGCTGCTTCTTGTGCCTGCCCTACTGTACGTCGTTGGGGGATTCTGGTTGTTGACGTCACTCTTCATGCGTAAAGAGAATATCGCCGAACGCGGTCACCTTGTGACAAAGGAAGAGCTGATGCAGGAGGTTGCGGAAAATCAATAATAGTAGACGATCTGTTCAGCCGGCATCACTCAGTACCGTATCATTATTATCTTGAGCTGAAATCAAAATATCGTTCTGATTTATTGTTAATGTAAAGAAGCAGCGCGTAGAATGCATGCGCTTTATTTTCTCCGTTTTGCGGAGAACCCCCGCTGCTTCATGTCATCATCACGCAACCTTCAACGACTTGGTCTCTTCTTTCTCTCGATTACACTCCCTCTTACGTCGTTTGGTGCACAGTCGCTGAATGTCAAAGACAACGCTCTTGTCACCAGAGGTGATTTTCTTCGCGCAGTGATTGTGGAGTTGGGTCTTCCGGTGGATGTGAAAGCCGTACCGAAGGAAACATACAAGCCGTCGATTCCCCAGGCATACAAGCCGTATGTGCATATTGCAGAAACGTATGGCGCCATGACGGCCTTTAGTGTGTCCGATGCATCTCTCCGGAAACCAATTACACGAGGCGAAGCGGCGGTTATCGCGATGAAAATTCGTAACATGAGACCCTCAGGGTCCAAGCTTTCGTTCACCGATGTAAAAGGCATAGAAGAAGCCGCACAATTGGCGGTTGAACAGGAATGGATGAAGCCCGTTCGTTCAACGCTGTTCGGTACGTCACGCAACCTGACCGGTCGTGAGGCGAAGCTCATGCTGCAGAAGTTGTCAGGCAATACTCAGACCACCACCAAAACGAATGCAACTAGCATCAAAGTGCAGTATAAGCAGAAAAAGCAGGTTGAGCTGCCGCAGAATGATCTTCTGCGCACCGTATGGCAGCTGCTCAACCAGCAATATCTGTACAACACAAAAATCGATCCGAAGGAGGCGGGATACAAGGCTGCCGAGGCACTCGTGAACAGTCTGGATGATCCGTATACGGTTTTCATGCGACCTGCTGATGCGAAAAATTTCCAGGAACAGTTCCAGGGAGAGGTATCGGGTATCGGTGCACAGGTAGAATATGCCGATAACGCGCTGACCGTCATTGCTCCTATCAACGGCTCTCCGGCACAGAAGGCCGGCATCCGAGCGGGTGATCGGATTATCAAAGTGAACGGTGAAACATTGGCAAATATGAACCTTGTTCAGGCCGTCGATAAAATTCGCGGTCCCAAGGGAACGTCGGTGAAGCTGACCATTCTGCGTGATGGTTCCGAAACGGATATTGATGTAACACGTGACACCGTCAGATTGCCCGAGATTGATATCTCCACTCAGGACGGCGTCGCGATTGTCCGTATTGTGCAGTTTGGCCAGACGACCGACACACAACTGCGTTCCTTAATGGCCGATGTGCAGAGTAAGAATCCCAAAGGTCTGATTCTCGATCTGCGAAATAACCCCGGCGGCTTGCTGCATGCTGCCGAAATCACTCTGAGCAATTTCCTGCCGGAAGGTAGCAGCGTTGCGGTCATTAAATCTGCAAGCGAGGAATTTACCGAAGTGACGTCGGACAAGCCGACGATTAATGAAGACGTGCAGATGGTCGTCCTTGTGAACAAAGGATCAGCAAGCGCATCGGAGATCGTTGCGGGCGCGTTGCAGGACTACAAACGCGCGATTGTCATCGGTGAAAAGACATTCGGCAAAGGAACGGTTCAGCAGATCGTCGAGTTCAGCGATGGTTCCAGTATGAAGATGACGATTGCCGAGTGGTTGACGCCCGAAGGTCGAGCCATCAATAAGAACGGCCTTGAGCCCGATGTTCCCGTAGCAGCCGGAGATGGTACTCGTGATATGGTACTGTTGAAGGCGCTCGACCTTCTCCGGTAACAGTCGTACAATCCTGTTCTCCTAGTCTCTACATCCTACTTCCTTGCTCCTCAATTTATGCAGTACTTCATTCTCGCCGTCAGTAAGAATCATGCACAACTTTTCCATGTAGGCGATGGCACTATCAAGCCGCTTACAGTGGAGGGTATGCCTGCAAGTATGAGTGAAGCGTGGGCGGGCATGGAGCGACACGAACAATCGGTTCAGTCACACTCGACGGGGGGTGGAGCAGGAATGTTCCACGGTCAGGGTGGAGCAAAAGACGTGGCAGAGCAGGAGGAAGATGAGTATCTCCACAAAGTGGCCAAGAGTGTGTACCCGGTTGTGCACACAGCTCGGTTGCCGTTGGTCTTTGCCGGTGTTGCCGAAGAGTACGGCATGTTCAAGAAGTTCGATCAGTCCGGCATGCTGTTGGAGGACTACATCAAAGGAAGCGCGCAGCAGATGCAGATGGAAGAGCTGAAAGAAAAAGCAGATGCAATCGTAAAGGCGCATCAAATGAAGCAGGCCGAAACATTGATTGAAGAATACGGCAATCTGTTAGGGACTGGTCGTACCAGCAATGACATTGATGCGATCATTGCGGCAGGAGAACTTGGCAAGATCGATCTGTTGCTGGTGACGGATGGCGCCGAAAAACAGGATACGAAGGTGCAGGATGCAATGGCACATGCCGTTGCTCACCGCGGCCGCGTGGCACTGGTAGAAGCCGGTAAGTTACCGGAAAGTGCCGTTGTTGCGGCGATCCTGCGGTTGTAGAATAGCTTTCTATGTCAAACAACATTCCTGCGGACTTTCTGGAATGGATGGATAGTGAGAATGTCACCTCTAATCAGAAAAATCGCTTGGATTCTCTTCTTGCGGGCTCTCTGCATGTTCGAATGTTTTTGATTGGTCTTTTTGACTTCAATGCGAACTGGGATCAGATCGCCAAAGCAGCAATGGAGGTTCAGCCGAGTAGGCAGAGCCCGGTTGAACAGGTTGCGGCAATGTGTCCAACAATGCTCGATATCGATTCCGAAGAACTCGGTCAAACACTCGAAAATATGCAGGATGGGGGATATAGGGATTTTGTGAAGGATGTGTTACGAAAACTAACAATGCAGCAACGGAACGAACTATCGGATTATGTCAGATTGTGAGTAAAATCACCTTGCAAAGCCCAATTTGATCCCGTAAAGTCCCCGCACTTATGGCAATCCATGCCCACAAACACGGCGAAGAGAGCAATGACCGCCTTCAGCAGCGGTTCAAGCAGCAGGTCCAGAAATCCGGACTTATCAAGAAACTGCGTGCTCGCAATATCCTGAGTCGCACCCCCAGCAAGCGCCTCCAGCGTCTGCGCGCCCTTAAGCGCGAGGCCTACCGCGCAGAGAACCGCAAGAAGAAGTTTTATAGCAACATGTAAGGTTGTTTCCATCCTGCAATCCAAGACCCAGAGATGGGTCTTTTTTTTGCTAATTCAGACTATTTTTATACAAATATCAACTGTCATGTCTCTTGGTCCGGAGAACTAATTTTGCTACAATTCTCCCGTATTTTCTCCTCTGAAAAGGAGGTTTGACTCTTTGCATTATGACTCCCGAACAGAACTACGGTGCCGCGCAAATTCAGGTCCTCGAAGGACTCGAGCCGGTCCGCAAGCGCCCCGGTATGTACATCGGATCCACCGATGTTCGCGGACTGCATCACTTGGTGTGGGAAATCGTCGATAACTCAATTGACGAAGCGATGGCCGGTCACGCGAACACCATTCTCGTGACGCTGAACGACGACGGATCGGTAACTGTTGAAGATAACGGTCGGGGTATTCCGGTCGACATGCATCCGACAGCAAAAAAGTCCGCACTCGAAGTGGTGCTTACAACACTGCACGCGGGTGGAAAGTTCGGCGGAGAGGGGAGTGGCTATAAAGTCTCCGGTGGATTGCACGGTGTGGGTTCATCCGTGGTGAACGCACTTTCAGTACACATGAAAGCCGAAATTCACCTCAAAGGAAAAATTTATGTGCAGGAATATAAATGCGGTAAGCCACAGTATGATGTGAAGGAAATTGGAAAGACAACCAAGCGCGGAACCATCATCACCTTCATGCCCGATGATACGATTTTCGACACGCTTGAGTTCAGTCTCGAAACGTTGTTGACGCGCTTCCGTCAGCAGGCATACCTCACAAAGGGTATTACGATCGGCGTGATGGATGCGCGCACTGTTCGTCCCGAAGCCGATCTTGTTCATCCGCGCTTGTACCGCTTCTCCTTTGAAGGAGGAATCGGCGCATACGTTTCACACCTCAATGAATCCAAAGAGAAGATTGGCATGCCAATCTCCTTCGAGAAAGATACGCCCGATGGCCAGGTTGAAGTCGCACTGCAGTACACGCAGTCATTCCAAGAGCATGTGCTTAGCTTCGCAAACAACATTCACACCGCCGAAGGCGGTCATCATCTGACGGGATTCAAAGCCGCGCTTACTCGCACTATCAACGCCTACGCACGCAAATATGAAATTCTGAAAGAGAAGGAAGAAAACCTCACCGCCGATGACGTGCGCGAAGGCTTGACCGCGGTTATTTCGGTTCGCCTCAGTGAGCCGCAGTTTGAAGGACAGACCAAGGGTAAACTCGGGAATGCCGAAATGAAGACTGCGGTAGAGACGGTTGTGAATGAAAAGCTGTCGCTGTACATGGAAGAGCACCCCGGTGAAGCAAAAGAGATCGTCGCCAAATGTCTCCTAGCTGCCCGCGCCCGCCTTGCAGCGCGCGCTGCACGCGACAGCGTCATTCGTAAAGGAGCGCTGGAAGGCATGACGCTTCCGGGAAAACTTGCCGACTGCTCCAGCCGTGACCCAAGCCAGAGCGAAATTTACATCGTTGAGGGAGACTCCGCCGGCGGCTCCGCAAAGCAGGGACGCGATCGTGAGTTCCAGGCGATTCTGCCGCTCCGCGGAAAAATTCTGAACGTCGAGCAGGCGCGTCTCGATAAAATGCTCGGCAACAATGAAATCAAGGCACTTATTATCGCGCTTGGAATCGGAGTCGGTGAAGTGAAGGATCTGTCCAAATTGCGCTATCACCGGGTGGTCATCATGACCGATGCCGACGTCGACGGTGCGCACATCCGCACATTGTTGCTTACGCTGTTCTATCGCTACTTCCCGGAGCTCATTGAAGGAGGTCATATCTTCATCGCACAGCCGCCACTCTTTAAGCTGCAGAAGGGCAAGGATATCCGTTACGCCTTCAGTGATAAGCAGCGCGACGATGTTCTAAAAGATTGGGGTGTATCGGATGATGTTCAGCAGGCAGACGAAATCATGGATGAGACAGTTGCCGAGGATGAATCGGAAGAGGATCCAAAGAAGGCCGCCAAGAAAACATCCCGAGTATCCATTCAGCGCTACAAGGGTCTGGGAGAAATGAACGCCGATCAACTCTTCGATACCACGATGAATCCTGAGAATCGCACGCTCTTGAAGGTCACGCTTGATGATGCCGAGCGCGCAGATGCCACATTCACGACATTGATGGGTTCCGAAGTTGCTCCGCGCAGAAAATTCATCCAGACGCATGCAAAGAACGTGAAGGACCTGGATATTTAAGTCGGAGTTTTTGTCATGATCAAGTCATCGCTTCGTCAGAGAAGGGGAATCACTTCCCCTTCTTTTTATGCATTCTTCTACACAACAGAAAAATGTATCGGTGATTATTGCCGCACTTAACGAAGGGCCCACCGTTGCATCGGTTGTCCGCGAATACCTCCGCCATCCTCGAGTCGCCGAAGTTATTGTTGTCAGCGACGGATCGACTGATAAAACCGTTCAGAATGCGCAAGAAGCAGGCGCTATGGTTATCGAATTTCCACAGAACAGGGGAAAAGGAGATGCGATGGCCGCGGGCGTCGCGCATGCACAACATGATCTTCTGCTGTTTTCCGATGCTGATCTGATCGGGCTCAATCAAAGCATGATCGATCTGCTCATTCATCGCATCGAGGTAGATGGATATGACATGTTTTCTCTCATCCGTGATCGGGTTACAGAATCGTTCCAGCTCTATTTTCCCGCCCATTATTCTGTTGGCGGTGAGCGTATTCTTCGGCGATCCGTATGGGATATGGTCCCGGCTGAAGACCGCAAGGGATTCGAGGTTGAACTTGCGCTGAATTATTACGCCCATCGTCACGATCTTCGCTTGGGATACGAGCGCGTTCCTGGGTTGCAGCAGGTATCAAAAGAGGTGAAGCGTGGATTAGTCCGCGGCTTCATCATGCGGCTCGATATGTTCTGGCAATGTGCAAAAGTGTTCTTCCGTTTGCACGTGATGAACATGGCAGCTGTGTAATCACATTATGCATAAGAGATGTGCGGCGGGCCGAAGGCCCGCCGCACAGGATGATTGTCCTTCTTTTCATGCTGCCTTCCGCATGGTTGTCGTGTATCGCATCTGCCCGGCGATGACGACCGGAGCAGATGGTTTGTCGGTCGGTGCAGGTTCGGGCATTCGATCGACGATCCGCAATCCGAGAGAAATGCTGTAACACACGAGAGCGAGAATACCCGCCCATTTTTCTCCCGAAATGATCAGGATCGACGTGAACACCAATCCGCCCAGCGCGAGCCAGAGATACTCCGAATGCAGCCATGCCACACTCCGTTTCTTCCGCTTCGTCACGATTCACCTCCTTTTGGAAAAGAGCGAAGGACGTTTCTCATCCTCCTCTCATTTTCCGTACTTTCAAGATCATTTATTCACCCTGATCAATGATGTTGCCCATGTGATCGGTCAGCGAATACGTATCCAAGTTCTTCTCGCCAAGCAACTTCTTGATTGTCTTCAGTGTGTCCTTGAACGGAATCTGCTTCTGCTTACCGGCTTTCATATCGCGCAGAATAATGGTGCCGTCCTTTACCTCCATCTTGCCCAGTAGCAGTGTGTATCGCGCTTCAAACTTGTCGGCCAAACGCATTTGGCTCTTCAGGCTTGCTTCGCCAAGGGCTCCCACGGTGTGAACACCCATTTCACGCAGGTCCGTAATCAGCTTCAAGCAGGTTTTCTTTGCCTCCGGTCCCAGCTGCGCAACAAACACATCAACCTGGTCTTTGTTCGGGGCTTGAATGCCGGCTTCTTTCATGTGCCAGATAATGCGTTCCATGCCGCATGCAGCGCCCAGTCCCGGTGTTGAATGACCGCCAAAGAGCTCAATAAGGCTGTCATAGCGACCACCTCCCCCAACGGCGTTCTGTGCGCCGGTCGAACTGTCCCACAACTCGAACACGGTTTGATTGTAGTAATCGAGGCCTCGGACAAGTCCTTCGTTTTTAACGTACTTGATATCCAGCGCTTCGAGGTACTCCAGAACGGTCTCGTGGTACGCGCGCGATTCGTCATCGACGAACTGTTCCAACTTGGGTGCGTTTTTCAATAGAATCTGCGTGTCTTCCTCTTTGGAATCGAGCAGGCGAAGAGGGTTGTATTGAAGTCGCTTCTGATCGAGCTCGGGAAGGTTTCGCTCTTTGCCAATGAAGAAATCTTTCAATGCCTGACAAAACTCTTTGCGGTTTTCCGCATTACCAACGTTGTTAATCTGCAGCGTCAGTCTGTCCATAATGCGCAGATCGTCGAGTATTTTGACAATCACCTGAATCAGCTGCGCATCCAGCGACGCATCTTTCAAGCCGATCATTTCAAAGTCGAACTGGTGAAATTGGCGGTAGCGTCCTTTCTGCGGACGGTCGTGGCGGAAGCACTGACCGATCGAATAGAGTTGCACCGGTTGAGGTAATTGCTGCATGCCGTGCTCCACATATGCACGGCAAATACCGGCAGTAAATTCGGGACGAAGGGCAAGCTCTGCCGCGTCATCACTCTTCTGTTTCGATGTAACAAGGAAGAGTTCTTTTTCGACAATATCCGTATGTTCACCGATGCCGCGCTCAAAAATCGCACGATTTTCGTACACCGGCGGGTCGATGCGTTTGAAACCTGCCTGACGTGCGCGATGACGCACAGCTTTCTTTATATACGTGTGATATTGGTGATCCTCCGGAAGGAGGTCATTGGTACCACGGGGAGTGCGGAAAAGGGGCTGAGACATGAGAAAAAGACGGAAATCAGTTCTCTTTGACGGTAGCAGAAGATGTATGAAATGAAAAGGGGGCTTGGCACGATTATTCTTTGCTAAAGTAGAGGTGATCTACTATGTGGATATGCCGCAATGGGAATGTAATTATTCAACGCGTACAATGTGGGCACGTATCCATTCCAATACTTAATCTATATGCAGAATCAACGCCTATTATCCGTTTTCGCTGTCGTTGCAGGAATTTCTTTATCTGTATCAGCATTTGCTGAAGATGAAAATATGCTTAGTGGTATGTTTTCTGCATCCTTAAAAATCGTTCCACTCGGGAATGTGACACAGGTTCAGTACAAGCCAGCACTTATCAACTATCCAAACACTGTCGATCTAACATCTGAGTATTCAGTCGATGGCACGAATTATACCCCCTTTGATAATCCAATTACGGGTTCCAATTCATCTGAAACGTTTAAGACATATATTCGTACAAAGTCACTTGCGCCTACTGTTACAACAGCTTCGGCAAGAGTAGGTGCAAACTCATCTGCGCCAACAATGAGTATTGCTCTTTCCACAAACGGACAATTGGATATCAGCGCCTTAAGTGTTGCTGAAATTCATCCTTCAAAAGCAAATGATGATGATTCCAACCCTGATAATGACAAAGTGTTGATCCCGGTTAGCCTGACTATAAAAGATGGTCGAGCAACCGGTGATGCTTACACTTATTCGTTTAAGTACAAAAACGACAATAATGCGTGGGCCGCAGCGACTGTTGGTGAGGTACCAACGTGTGGCAGGGGGCAGGCACTTGCGTATATGAATGTGATTTTCATCAATTGCAGCCAGGTTACAAATGGATCAACTGAAATAGCACTTTATCGTCATGGTGGAGGGCAAACGGTTCAAGTCGGAGATGCTGTAACTGTTGATCTCTCCAGCATTTGTGGGGGTCAAAGCTCCAGCAGCAGCTCTCCGCCCGAACAGTGTACAGATGGTATTGATAACGATGACAACGGAGCGACGGACTGTAGTGATTCCGCGTGCTATTCGGATCCTGCTTGCCAGGAATCATCGTCTTCCTATCCGTCGACCGAGAACGATTGTTCCGATTCGGTAGATAACGATAACAATGGCTATACAGATTGTAATGACAGTGCCTGTTCCAGCGATCCCGTTTGCGCACAGTCCTCTTCATCTTCTTCATCTGAGTCCTACTCTGAGTCCAATTGTTCGGATGCTATCGACAACGATTCCAACGGCTACACAGATTGCGCCGACTCAGCATGCTCCGGTGATTATTCTTGTTCCGGATCCAGCTCTTCGTACTAAGTAAGGAATACACAGAAAGTCTTAAGGCCCCGTGAAAGCGGGGCTTTTTCGTATAATTTCTGCTACCATTTGCCCGTTTACATTCTCACTTCCGCTTATGAAACGCCTCACCGCACTTGCTCTGTTAGGATCACTTCTTACTGGCTGCATACCGGGAACTGACACGGGTGATTCATCGATGTCCGTTCCGTCCGGACAGTTTGATGCGGTCTCATTCGGTGCCGATATTCCCTACACCGAAACGACGGTTCAGATTTCACCAACGCTCGCTGCCGATTTTTCCATCAGCGAGATCGAGAATCTTGATGAGATGCAAGAGGCGTACGGATTTACATTGACGGCAGCAGAGCGACAAGCGCTTGAGCGGAATAAATTCCTCATGCTGCCGCTGACAGTGACATCAATTGTCCCGAAAATGGGCGATGGTGCTACGCGTGAGTGGTACCGTGAATTTATCGGACTGTACAACGCAGTGCGTGGTGATTTTGATTACAAGAAGCGCACGCAGGCGAATGCATTGTTTCTCTCTGCCGATATCTTCTTCCATTCGTACAACTTACTCTACACGGAGTTGTTGAAAGAGATGGAAAACACGCAGTTCGCTCCGTCCATGAAAACTCTCAGTCAGACATTCTTCCAGAAAGCATCAGTAAAATATGACGAGACATCCGGAGAAGAACAAGAGGGATGGCGCAAAGTTCGTAATTACTTTGCCGTTCCATACACGCTCCTCTCGACGGCAAAGCAACCGCTGACGCCGGACGATTACATGAACGGCGGCGGAGTACAGGATCCTTCTGCACTGCAGGCTTCATTTTCTGACGATGATAAGAAAGCCGATACGATCGAAACGGCAACTGCATTCGTGAACGGATTGAATCTTGATGCAGCTAGCAAGCAGGAAGTCCTGGCCGATTTGCAGATGGTCTATAAGGCTGATGACAAAGGTGTGCCGGCGATTTTTGAACAGGAGTACAAAGCTTATGCTGAGGATAGCGGCGTGCAATTCATGGTCGATTTCACGCAGTTCACCCCGCGCAGCCACTACACCGGAAGTTCCCTGCGTCGCCAGTATTTCCGCAGCATGATGTGGTTCTCGCAGCTGCCGTTCTTTGTAAAAAGTGCGGCACTCACCGACTATGCATTCAAAGCGACACAACTACTCGCGGAGAATCCCGAACAACTCAGCGATTATGCAAAACTGGAATCGACGGTAAATTTCCTCGTCGGAACCAGTGATGATCTGATGCCGGCCGATTACATTGAAGCGTTGCGCCGAGCAGAAGGTGCATCAAATCAAGAAGAGGCAATTATGGAGTACCTAGCCGCAGCACGTCCCCCAAAAATCAAAAATATCGCTGCCGCCTATCCCACAGTGGGTGATGTGCAGACGTCGGATGTGTTGCTTCTGACCAAAGGCATGCGATTCTTCAGCGGTAAGTTTATTATCGATTCCTATTGGACCGGACAGCTGACGCAGGGGGATGAAGCGGTGAAGCCGGGATACACGCAGAAGCTTCCGCCGATGGCGTCGTCACTGGAAGTCATGGCGTTACTGGGGTCCGATTACGCGGAATCGAAAATTCCTATGCTGGATTTTTACAAGCCGGAAACAAAAGAAGCGATTGATCGGGCGATGAATGAATTGAAAACGGAAACTGCGACATTCGATCGCGCATTCTGGACCAGTAATCTCTATAACGGCTGGCTCTGGACCATCCAGTCGCTCTTTGCATGGCAGGATTCCAACAAGGCATTGCTGCCACGCTTTATGCAGAGCGAGTTGTGGCCGGCTAAGACGCTGATGACCGCGGCTGGTTTCTGGACCGAACTGCGTCATGCGACGCTGCTTTACGCTAAGCAATCGTTTGCGGAACTCGGTGGGGGTCCCGGAGCGTGCGATCCGCGCATTGTTCCTCAACCGCCCAAGGGATACATCGAACCGCAGATGCAGGCCTACGATCGCCTGTCGTATCTCGCGCAGCGAACGGAGGCGGGGCTGATGGAGATTGGTTTTGATGATCTGCGCAATATGCAGCCACTTAGTCAGTACGTTGATCTGTTGGAAAAGGTGAAATCTTATACGCAGAAGCAACTTGCGAACACAACGTTCAACGAGACGATTACATCGAGCGAGCAGACCGACGACTTTGGAACAACATGCACGGTGTATACCATTGAAGAAGGAAGCGACTGGGAAACGCTCCGCAGGGGAATTGTCGACGGACTTGAAGCGAGCTTGCCGTTCCCGGTTGAAGGCGCGGTGCTTCCGGCAAAAGACAAACGCTCTGCATTGATTGCCGACGTGCACACCGGCGGTGATTCCAACAATCCTCCGCACATTCTGTACGAAGCAACTGGTGTTCCACACCTGATTCTTGTTGCAGTGAAAGATACGAACGGCCCTCGCCTGACGGTCGGTTTCACGTATTCGCAGTATGAATTCACCGAACCGTACGGCGGTCAGCGTTTGACCGATGAACAGTGGCAGACACGCTTTTATACCGGTGACGATCCATACGACGCTTATCAATACACACCACGCGCATCTTGGCCCAAGATTCCGTCGTGGTTTGCCCCGCTCTTCACGCGATGAACAGAAACGCGATTGTCATTCTTACTACAATGTTTGGAGCCGCCCTCGTGGCGGCTCCCTTTTTGATGAAAACGGAAAGCAGGCCGATCATCACTGATCCGTTGCCTCCCGAAGCGTTACAACAGGTGATGGAGGGAATCTATAAAACACAATCGGTCGATATTCCCGATCGCGATATTCCCGGCATCATCGTGCCGCATCATCTGACGGCGTCCGAAGGGATTGCATTAGGAATTCATATGCTCTCTAAAAAACAGCCGCAGAGCGTGCTGCTCGTTTCTCCGGATCATTTCAACAAGTGTCCAACTGTTGTCTGCACAACACCCGGAACATTCACGACAATGCTCGGGGACGTGGAAACCGATGATGCCTTGATCGATGCAATTGCACGATCGACGCTTGTAACCCTCGATGGGCCGTTGTTCAACGGCGAACATGGAATTGCAGCTGTGTTGCCGTTCATCAAACATGAACTGCCGGACACAAAAATCATTCCTATTGTGATTTCCGACGGATGGTTTGAGCGAAAAGAGGAGTTGCTGAAATTGTTACAGGGAATTTTCGACCAAACCGGCATCATTATTGTCAGCAGTGATTTCTCCCATTACCTGTCGCTGAAGAAAGCGGATGAGATGGATGAGATCACTGCAGAAGCGATGTTTGCAAAAGATCTTGAAGGTATTGTCGCACTGAAGAACCCTGAACAGAGCGATTGCCCGGTCTGTCTCTGGTCCTTCGCAAGCATCGCGGCGAACAATGACTTCTACAATCCGTCGGTGCTGATCCATTCAAACTCTGCCCGCATTTTGAATGATGAAACGGTGAAAGAGACGACCAGCCACTTTTCAATGGCCTGGTATCGCAACGATGATTTAACCGGCGACGATCTTGCAGTTGGCGGTGATGTGACAATGACACGCCGCATCACCACGCCCAAACTGAAACCAGCGATGCAGCAATTCTGGAATGGGAGGGGATTACGTTTGGTAAATCTGGAAGGGCCGGTTCTCTCTGTATGCGCTAAGGATCGTGTGATGTTCGATTTCTGTAACGCAGAGCATCTCTGGAAAGGAATGCTGAATCTTGCCACACATTGGGCCGTGTTAAACAATCACACGTTCGATCAATATGCTGAAGGATTAGCTGAAACCAAACGTATCATCGATGAGGCAGGAGAAACGTGGGTAGGAGATTCATTAATTGAAGCAGATAACGTTCGACTGATTTCTCTGACGGCATTAATGAATCCCGTTGCCGATACTACCGCACTCGATATCGGCGCATCGTATCGTCATGTCATCGATCAACTCAAAAACAATCCTTCCGATCAATTAACAGTCGTGCTGACGCACGCAGGCAAAGAATATGTCGCACTGGGATCAGATGCATACAATCAGTACCTACGCAGCTTCATCGATGCCGGGGCGGATGTTGTTGTTGCGGCTCACACGCACGTGATTAGTGATATGGAGATCTATAAAGGTAAACCGATCTTCCGTGGTGTCGGGAACTTTATCTTCGATCAATTTGAAGACGTTGCGACGTCGACGGCGATGGCGGTGAGACTGCGAAAAGAAGGCGAAAGAGTTTTGTTTGAGACGTTGAGAACCGGGGAATAAATGGGGCGGTCGATGGGGCTCGAACCCACGACCCTCAGGACCACAACCTGATGCTCTAACCAACTGAGCTACGACCGCCACGTATATATCCGATGATGAGAAATGGAACCAACTGAGCGGAGCCTGTCCTGATTCTGCGAAGCAGAGAAGGAACCGCCACAGTGCGGGCATTGTAGCCGTTTTTTGAGTGCGCTCAACCGTTTTGCTGATTCTCCTGATTCAAGCTTTCCGCTGTAATAATCGCAATCGGCTTATCCCCGGAAGATTGAATTTCCTGAGGAATCGGCAGATCGGGTGTTTTTTGCTCTAGGGGAGCAGGAGGAGGTACGGGAGCAACGGCAGCAGGCATACTAGCCTCAGCTGGCTTTGGTGCCGGTGTGGGTGGTTGAATCGGGGTTGGAACAGGTGTCGGGGTCGGAGAAGGAATGGGCTGCGGTTTGGGGGTTTGCGGGGGCATTGCGGGTTGAGCGGGTTTGTTCTGCGTCTGAGGAACAGAAGCGGCAGCAGAAGGTGTTGCCGGCTGCTGTAGCCAAGCCGGAGCATTCGGTCGACTTGGTGGTTGAGGTGCCGGAGTAGGTTGCTTCGGTGCTTGCTGCTGAGGAGGGGTGACGGGCTTTGGGGTCGCAGGAGCAACCGGTGCAGGCTGACTCTGTCTTGGGGCCTGCACGGGGGCAGGTGCAGAGGCTTCTGCAGGTTTTGTGACTTGAGTGGGTTTCGGAGCGGGTTGCTGTAACCACGCAGGTGCTGCTTTTGCGTTCACGGTCTGCGCAGGTTGTGTCACAGGGTTTGATGTCGCACGCTGCTCTTCGCGCTTTGCGATCTCGGGGGGAGGAGTTTGCAGTTTTGGTTGCACGACGGGGGCAACTGTTGCAGGAGTAATCGGTTTCTCCGCTTGGGTCGGAGGAGTAATGGTGAGAGCGGGAGTGCTTTCCGTCGGCTTCACCACCGCTTTTTCTAGTTGCTCGATCTTCTGTGCCATCGAACCTTTATTACGGCGGAGAAGAGAGAGAAGCATCATGACAATGGCACCGATGATCAGTGATCCGACGAAAATGCCGACAAGCAGCAGAACGGATCCAAGACTGAAGGACGTGTTTGTATTCTGTGGCGGCTCATTGGTAGCGCTGGAGGAATTCTGGGTCGGTTCCGATGATGGCATAGCGTCCGTGCCGGATACGCTTACTGTCGTGCTCGTGTTCGCCATTTCTTTTCCGTCGCGCAAATTGCGAATCAGAAGTTGCACCGTGTAATCGCCGTCATCCGCATACTCGTGCGAAGGGCTGTTGACCAAGCTCTGTTTACCATCGCCGAATTGCCACTGGTACAGCAGTTGACCGCCTGCAGGAGTAGCTCCATCAAACACCGCCGTGAACTGATATGTGCGGTCAGATGTTTTTTCTGCAGAGATCATGACCGGTCCCTGTACCACCCCTTCGGAGCGTGCAAGGGACTCTTCCAGAATCTCTATTTTCTGAACGCGGGCTCCGTCCGGCAAAGATGCGGTGACCGAGATCGGATGTCGCGTAAGCGGCTCGTCGGCAATCCACAGATAGAGTGGCGTCGCATCAGATGCAAAAAATGTCTCATTTCCCTCGATGTCGTTATCACTGGACCCGTCACCGTCGGCATCACGGTTTAAATCAAGATCGAGCGCAAGCGGCGTGATATTCGGGTTTATCGGGTTAAGGCGAATCAATTGTGTGCTTGCAGGCATGGCAACGCGATCCATTGCATCCATCGGCGGCTCAGTGCTGACAAGCTTGCCCGTATCGCTTGTACTGGGTTGAGCAATGGGCTCACCGGGTTGTCGTGCCTGATACTCGATAGTGAATGTTCGCGTGATGCGGCGGCTTCCATCTGGCGAGACGATATCGGCGAACAATGAGTATGTTCCCGGTTGAATGAATCGCTTCCGGAACATCGGAGCGCGCGTCGCTTCCAAGAACGTGCGGTCTTGCGTCAAAATCCATGTATACGAGCTTCCAGTTGGGAAATCGTGTACCGGGAGAATTTCGAAAATATCACCGACTTTCAGCGTCACCGATTCGGACCCCGCCTCATGCATGGCATTGTCTTGCGCAGAGACAGACTGACCGAGAATCAGACAGCTCAGAACGACCGAACACAGTGTGCGGATTATCTTCATCCTACTTGAGAAGGAAGCCATTCGGTAAACAGCGAAACAATGACGCGAGCAAAGAGCACCACGACAAGACCGATGATCGTGTAATAGATGATCTTCTTCGCCTTTTCTTTATTGTCGTCGTTGCCCAAGCTGACAATCATGTAGATGCCCGCGGCAATCACCATAATCGTCGCAATTAAAGCGAGGAAATTGAGAACAGCCTCGATGATGCTGATGGCGACTTCGCGAGGATCGGCGTCAGCGACTCCCGTAATACCCGATGCCTGATCAATTCCATCCTCGATTCCACCGCCGTTATAGACTTGTGCAAGAAGAGAAAGCATATCGATCTATTATAGCATGTATAAGGCTTTAGCGCTAGCATCAGCCCAGATTGTATGCGTCCAAGTGCTCAAGAATTATTGGCTAAAACGGCCGTTCAGGCACTGCTGCTGACCGATCCGTTGAACATACGGTATCTGACTAGGATTCCAGCGGAACATGGTGTGTTATTGGTCACGAAAAAGGGCATGACGCTGTTTGTTAACGTACTGGAGCTCGAAGCGGTAAAAACTCATGCATCGCGATCAGTGGCCGTCCGGGATCTGACAAAGCTTGAAGAGATGATGAAAGCAGTGCGATTATGTGGATTTGAAGAACAGCATGTATCCGTTGCGCGACTCAAGCGCTGGAAAAAACTGTTTCCTAAAACGGTCTGGAAGGGATTACCGGAAACCGTAGAGTCATTCAGACGAACAAAAGATGCCGATGAACTGAAAGCGATTCTGAAAGCAAACAGTATGACGGAAGATATTCTGGCCCAGATCCCTTCGATGCTAAAAGTAGGAGTGACAGAGTCGGCCGTTGCGTGGTGCATCGAATCGATCGCTCGGGAGAAAGGAGGAGAACGAATGGGATTCGAAACCATCGTTGCTTTTGGTTCCAATACCAGTCGCCCACATCATCGTCCGACCAACCGAAAGTTGAAAAAGAACGATATTGTTCAAATAGATATGGGTGTGGTGGTTGGCGGATATACCAGCGACCGCAGCGCAGTGTTCTTTAAAGGAAAGCCGACAAAAAGACAGAAGGAGGTGCTTTCTGCTCTAGAGGAAGCCAAAAATGCAGGTATAGGTGCAATCGCCCCCAACGTGTCTTGTAGCGAACCCGATGTAGCCGCCCGCGCTGTACTACGACGACACAAACTCGAGAAGTATTTCATCCACTCGCTGGGTCATGGCGTCGGACTCGATATTCATGAAGGTGTAACGTTATCGAAAAGATCCAAGCAAACACTGCTCGAATACGAAGTGGTGACAGTAGAGCCTGGCGTGTACTTCCCGGGAAAATGGGGAATGCGCGTGGAAGACATGGTGGTGGTTCAATAATAGATGTCCTATCTCCGTTAACAGATTTGCGTTCATGCAGATAACGGAAACGGATATCGAGCTCGTATTCTGCAGTTTATCGACGTTAGCGAAAAGCATCATTTTTTGCTATAATGGTTAGATTTTTTAATACACACCCACATGCACAAACACACGTCGACGTTCCTCGTCTCCGCGATGATTGCCGGACTGCTGCCGGTGCATGCAATTGCTCAGGAATCTTCCGGGCCTTCAGCGACTGTGCCGTACGTCCAGGACTTCGTGCTGACGGCGTATTACTCGCCGTTACCCGATCAGTGTTGCTATGTAAAAGGCAGCTATGAAGCCGATAAAATCCTGAACGGAGATGGTACGCATGCTGCCGACGGCACGCCGGTTTATGAGGGAATGATTGCCGCTCCTCCGAGTTATCCGTTTGGCACGCGTATTCAATTGCCGGGTCTCGGTGTTTTTACCGTGCATGATAGAGGTGGAGCAATTCAAGAATGGGATGATACGCACCGTCTAGATATCTGGATGGGAAGCGGTGAGGAAGGTTTAGCTCGTGCTATGGCTTTTGGTGTGCAGTCTGTTCGAGGTACCGTGTACCCGCTTGCAGCCGCTGATGCACCAGAGAATGACTTTGATATTGCCGATATTCCGGTATCTCTAAATAGCATTCAGCCTTATGCAGTAGAGAAGGAGGCTGATATCACTGATGCTGCAACTCATGAAGAAGTA
>CAZUVN010000001.1:0-50033 GCA_964623835.1 uncultured Candidatus Peribacteria bacterium | reverse complement strand
AACGCATTCGGGCAACCGGCAAATCAACGATGCTTTTGACCAGTGAGACCGACGGATTATTCCCCGCATCATCCTACGACAACATGGAAAAATCATACCCTCGGCTTGAAAGAGAACGCATTCCCGGCGGCCATGATTTCTTCATCCAGCATGCAGACCTCACCGCAGATGCGATTGTCGATTTCAGACGACGTCATATCCGCGACACATGATTCACTGGTCAGCGCCCTGAAACACCTTGCAGAGGTCACGCGGCAGGATCACACTTCCAAACGATCTATGCGCCGCTTCCTTGCTTCTGCTTGGTTCCCCTTCTGCATCTGCCTCGACTTGGCAGTGGTGAGCACAATTGCCTACGCGGTGCTGCAGCCAACAGGTGATGATATCGGCAATGGACAAATTCAACAGATCGCAACCTATACCGCGTGGAGTATTGGTCCTATCGCAGGAATTCTTTCGATGATTGTGGCAGGTATCTTGAATCTGATTCGACGCATTGTTCGTCTACGAAAGACCACTCTGCTTCATCCAATGGTAGTCCTTGCGAGCATCGCACCCTGGTTCGCCTTCGGATGGCAGGTCACCGGCGAACCGCGCTATACGCCTATTGCCCGTGTGGTCATCGACTTTGCGGCACGTCCGCTTCTCTGGGGATCTTTGATTGCGATAATTCTGACGATTCTACTGAGCATTCCCCTCCTCTTCCCCGCCAAGAAATGATCGGTCGCCTTGCTCTGCTGGCAGTCCTTCCCTCATCACTTTTACTGAGCGGATGCTTGGGCGACATCATGGAAATTTTCTGTGAAGTCGGCCCCGATCCCGACCACTGTTACCAAGCAGCTGCAGTGCAAGACAGCGAGCCGGACAACTGCGAGAAAATCGCTGGCGAAGGATTTACCGGCAGCAACCCGCCACGCGATAAGTGCTTTTTGCAGATTGCGGGAAACACAGGAGACCCGACGGCATGCGATGGAGTGGAGGGCGGATTCATGAGCTACTCAAAAGAAGAGTGCCTAGAGAATGCATTTAGAAATCACAACGTTGAAGACTGTACGAAGGCACCAGATGAAGCAGCATGTCGTGCAGCCTGGGCGCGCAACGGGAAAGGATGTGGCGATGGCTACGAATTCAAAGACGGCGCATGTGTGAAACCAGAACCAAAGCCCGAGACCACTCCGACCGAGAACCCGTTTGAGAATGATAAAGTGAAAGAAGATCTGAATACGATTGGTGATGCAGGAAAGAGCGGCTATATGCAGCTGCTCGATTGGGACATTGAGCATGAGACCGATCCCGATCGCTTGGCCGGACTGCAGAACTACAAAGAGTTTTTGGAGAGTGCCGGTGAAAAAATGGATAGTGTCTCGACAACATTCGATCAGCTACAGGAACTGAAGAAACTCTTCATCGACAGTTACGATCCAAAAGACGCGGTCAAGAATATGTCCGCCTCTGACATTCTCAGCAAAGGCTTCTTTGATCGCATGAAGGACAAACTGGTGGGTGAAGACGCACCAACAGAACGCTCGAAAGCGGAGGATGCTCTGACCGTGTATGCGGCTATGCTCGAACAGCAAAAAGACAATGACTTCCTACAACAAGGTCGGTTGGATCGCGTGACAGAAACATTGGTCGGTAAGGCAAAAGATGAAGTGTCTGGAAAGCTAAAGGAGTCGGTTGAAGATATCGCAAAGACGGTCGCAGGCGATGCGTTCGTTGTAGTCGGTATTGTCGACAACGCACTGACGTCGTTCAAAGATGCAGCACAGCAAGAAATGTTCGTCGGCCTCGCTGCCGCATACAACCGCCAGCGTGACAGTATTTCACAGGCCCACCCCGACTGGTCTGCAGAACAGATCCACGCAGCGACTGTGCAGAACGTGAAAGAAAATCCGTACGAGGATAACCCCAACAGCGGCTTCGTGAAGCACGGAAATATTATTGAAAACGGCGACTGTAAAGATGCCGGCAATAATCCTCTGTGTATTGATAACCGTGTCTTCTGGATAGCCATGGATAAGACCTATCAAGTTACTCACCGTTAATCACTCCCCCCCCCCCTCTTTTCTCATGCGTATCACTGCCTCCTCCCTAACAGCTCTCTCCGTCCTTTCATTGGTACTTGCGAGCTGTACTCAAAGCATAGAAACAATGATTGAAACGAAGATGGAGGAAGAGATGGGACGTGATGCCGAAGTGAACATCGAGGAAGACGGCTCCATGCAATTTGAAGTGAACGATGTCAGCATCTCAACAAATGCCGAAATCCCTTCTGACTGGCCCTCCGATGCCCCGATTTTCCCCGGTTCAACGGCGACATTCTCTGGCACCTCGAATCAGAATAATGAAAATTTCGCCATGCTGTCGCTGCAAACTAGTGCATCAGCGAATGATGTAATCGCATATTACGAATCGGCGGTAGCAGCTGAAGGCTGGGAAATTACAGGAACGGCAAACATGAATGGGATCCACATGCTCAGCGCCGAAAAAGACAATCGCATACTGTCCTTGCAGGCTATAAGCGATGGTGAGACAACCAGTATTACGTTAGGGGTCGGGGTAAACAATCAGTGAAGTCGGTTATGCTACTATGTGAAGCATGAATACTTCCCGCCTCGAAATCTTCTCAGACGCCGTCATTGCTATTGCCATGACCATCATGGTGTTGGAATTGCAAATTCCACATGGTGAAACGTGGGCCGATCTCCGGCCGCTGATTCCGACGTTCCTCGCGTATGTCCTAAGCTACATTTACCTGGCGATCTACTGGAACAATCATCATCACATGCTTGCGGCAACCGATCACATCGATGGAGCGATCATGTGGGCGAACCTGCATCTGCTCTTCTGGCTGTCACTGATTCCCTTCAGCACCGGCTGGATGTCCGAGAGTGGTTTCGCAATGCTCCCAACCGCCCTCTACGGCGGCGTTCTTCTCCTCGGTGCCATCGCCTACTACATTCTGCAAAAAACCATCCTCGCTCACTGCGACGCCAACCAGCAACTTCGTGATGCGATCGTACATTCAAAAAAAGAGGAGATCTCGATTGGTCTATACCTCCTTGGTATCCCCGCTTCATTCTGGAGTCCGTGGATCGCCCTCGGCATGTACGTCATAGTCGCGTTGATGTGGATGATTCCAGATCAGCGAATTGAACGCGCAGTGCACGGGCATGAGTGAGATGTGGCAGCCCCACGGGGAATCGAACCCCGATTTGCAGGATGAGAACCTGCTGTCCTAACCGTTAGACGATAGGGCCAAAATAGCCGCGCTAGTATAAAGCAGGTTTTACATCGATCAATACTCCAAAAGCTAATTTCTGACAACTAAAAGCTCTTTTAATGATGATACCCACTCCCCTTCATAATTTCCGCCGCCCGATACAACTGCTCCAAAAACACCACCCGACACAACTCATGGGGCAGAGTCATGGAACTGAGGCGAATGATTTTCTTTCCCGCCTGACGGACATTGTCAGTGAGACCGTAGCTTCCACCGAGGATAAACGTGATCGGCTCGCCGCGGTCGCGCATCGCTTCAATCGCCTTCGCAAATTCCTGCGAGGTCATTTCTTCCCCTGTTTCATCGAGTATCCACAGTGCACCGCCGGTTTTTTGTGCGGAGACCAGCAAGCGCTCAGACTCTTCTACTTTCTGTCCGGATGCATTGGGTTGATGACTGGGAATGAGTTCAGTCACGCGAAAATCGAACGCATGCTTCAGGCGATCAACGTATAACTTGGATGCCTCTTTCGTCCAAGATTCACGGAGATTGCCGATACAGATGAGATTAATCTTATGCATTACTTCTTCTGCAGCACACTCACCGTCTCAATATGCGGCGTGTGCGGGAACATGTCGACCGGCTGGACCGTCCGCAGTTCGTATCCGGCTTTTAGTAACTCACCCAAATCGCGTGCAAACGTTGCCGTATTACAGGAGACGTACACTAACTTAGGAGCGTTATGCGCAATCAACGCGCGCAATGCATCGGGGTGCATGCCTGCTCGTGGCGGATCAACAACAATCGCATCGAAGTGATACTTACCGCCTGCCTTCAGCTGATCGTTCAAAATCTGCTCCGCACGTCCTTTGTAGAAGCTGATATTGCCGATGCGGTTCTTGCCTGCGGACTTCAACGCATCTTCCACCGCGGACGGATGACTCTCGATACCGACAACTTTCTGGCAGTAGCGTGCAAGATACTGACCGATTGTTCCCATGCCGCAGTACGCATCGAGCACGGTATCGCGCTGCGTCAGTTCGGCGCCGTCGGAAATCGCCTGATACAACTTTTCGGCTGCCAAGGTATTTGTCTGGAAGAACGAGAAGGGTGAAATATCAAATTCAAGATCGAACAATCGCTCGGTAATGGTCTGCTTACCGACCAACGGATGAATGACCGGCGCATCGGGCTTGTCATTGAGCCCGGTGTTTTCAATCAGCATCAGCGACGCGAGTCCGGGACGTCCCGCAAAGCGCATGAACTGCTGGAACATCGGTTCCAACTCTTTCTTTCGCGCATTTACCAAGAAACAAATCATGTTCTCTCCGGTGTGAACACCTCGGCGCAGGAGCAACGTGCGAAGGAGTCCCTTATGCGTCTTTGGGTTGTGCACGGGGAACTTCGTCTCTTCCATAAAACGTTTTACGTCCAGCAACAGAGATGGGAGTGTCTCGTCATACAAATGACAGTCGGACATCGGCAAGACCGTGGACCAGTCATTCGGACGATGAAATCCGATGGTCGGACCTTCGTCGATGTAGACACGCTTCCCGTTCTTCTCTTCCGTTCGCATCGACGTGTACCCGAAGCTCATCTCCAGCTTGTTCCGATAATAGAAGACCTGCGGGCTGGGGATAATTTTCAGCACGCGGCCGGGAAGCTGCTTGCGGACCGCTTCATCACCCGGTGTCAGGTGTTCCAGTGTCTCGCGGACAATATCCTCCTTATAAACCAGTTGCTTGTTATACGGCAGATTCTGCCACGTACAGCAGCCACATTCGCCAAAATGCGGGCAACGGGGCTGAATTTCGTCAAAGGCCTTACGCACGACCTTTAAAACCTTACCTTCGGCATAGCGGTCTTTGTTCTTCGTAATGACGATTTTGACCTGCTGCCCGGGAATAGAACCGGGTATAAAGACAGGAAAACCGTCGATTTGGGCCATTCCAGACCCTCCGTGGGTGACTTTGTCGATTGTCACCGTATATTCCTGCCCGTTGTGAACCGGGCGATCAGCAGTATTTGACATTTAAACGATAATAGTATATAAATTACTCCTTTTGGCAATCACCATATACGCTCTCCTATGTTCCGTAAAACGGCGATTATCGGGCTTACGATCATGTTCTCGGGGGCACTCGCTCTGAGCGCCAGTATAGCGCTGACTCCCCGTGTGACAAGCGTAGAAGCCAACATTCCGCAGAATGATGCCGATCATGCGGTTGCTTCGCCCAAAAAGGTTTCTTCCAGTCAAAAGCGCAAGCGACTGGCAGCGGCCCTGTTAACGAATGATCAGGAGCGACTGCTTCCCGCAGTCGAAAAGTCGGATATCACCCCGGCACACCAGAAACTTGCCGATTCCGTCCTTCGCGCTCTACCAAGCGGTTGCCGCGATCACCTCCGAAACTTCTTCGTGCAGTACAAAAACCCGAAGAACCGCGGGTTGGGTGGAAAGACGACCATCATTCTGGCCGGCAATGTTCCCGATGAAGAGTTCACTGGACTGCTGATTCACGAGTGTGCCCACGTTATTCACAGCAACATGCCAGGATCCCCTCTCTCCGGTAAAAGCGCATTCGTCGATGGCGCAGATCCGTTCTATAACGATTCACCGATTGCCGCATTCTTCTCCATCAGCTGGACTGAAGCAGATCTGTTGAAACGCGAATCAAAGAAGAATGACTTCGTCTCCGGCTATGCCATGAGCGATGCGTTTGAAGACTTTGCAGAAACCTTTGCGATGTACATCCTCCACCGCGATGCGTTTGAGGAACGGGCAAAGACGAATACTGCCATTGCCGCGAAACTTGAGTGGATGAAGATGAATTTACCGATGAACAACAATGCCCTCGGAACGAGTCGGTATGTATGGGAGAAGACGGTACCGTGGGACGTGACGAAGTTGCCGTTCACAGCTTCTAGCTTCTAGCTGTTAGTTTTTAGAAGAGAACCTAGAAGCCAAAAGCTATAATCTATAAGCTTTACCCATGCGCCGCTCGCTCCTCCTCACGATTTGGCTGATCAGCGATCTTCTGATTTTTATCGGTGCCTATGCATTGGCATATTTTTTGCGCGTCGGCTTCATCTTCTCAACAGACTTCCCGATTGATCGGTATTTAATGATCACGCTTTTAGTGAGCCCTGTCTGGCTGCTGCTGCTGATTGGCACACGCACATTCGCACTACTCCGCAAACAGCTCAGCCTCCGCACACTCGCGTACATCGGCGTTGCCGCAATTGCTGCACTCTCACTGTTCACGCTGTCCTACTACTTCATCTACGGACTCTTCTTTAGCCGATTACTGCTCGTTCAAGCATTCGTCCTCAGCATCATTCTGCCGTGGACCTGGCATCTGCTGTTTGGCTTTATGTCGCGGCTGATGATGCGTGGCAAACATCCGACCTACCCGACGTTGATCATCGGAACGACACGAGAGGCAACGCGACTGATTGAACGTCTGCAGAAGAACCATAGCCCACTGACCCCGGTTGCAATTCTCGACGGTCGCGGCGCAAAGGAGAAAGAAATCGGTGGCGTATCGGTGGAGGGAAAACTGAACAAGCTGGAAGAGACGATTACCAAGCACAAGATCACACACCTCATTCAATGCGATGAACCGGAACAGGCGCTCAATCTGCTCTCTGCATGCCGCAATCGCGGTATCAGCTACATCATTCTCCCGTCGGTCTTCGGGATTATTGAAGGCGACGAACGGATCGACGTGATTGAAGGACAACAGGTGACGACCGTCCGTCCAAAAGACTCATTCCTGGGCTGGTTTTTCCGGTAATTATGCACGCATTTATTCTCGCTGGCGGCTTTGCAACACGGCTTTGGCCACTGACCGAACATAGGGCAAAACCGTTGTTGCCGGTTGCTGGTAAGCCGATGCTCAGCTGGATTATTGAAAAGATCCCTGCGGATATTCCAGTGGTCGTCAGCACCAACTCTGCATTTGAAGAAGCATTCGACGTCTGGAAAAAGACGATTGATCGGCCAAATGTAACCGTGCGGATTGAACAGACTCGCAGCGATGACGAGAAACTTGGCACTCTCGGTGCAACAGCTCAGTGGATTCAGATGGAGAAGATCGACGATGACATCCTGCTTCTGACCGGCGACAACTGGCTCGGGTTCGATATGAATAAATTTTGTGCACAGTTCGATGGCACATCTGCCCTCATTGCTGCGCATGACATCGGTTCACTGGAACAGGCCAGCTCTTTCGGCACCATCATCGCCGATGCCGCGGGCCATGTGACGTCCTTCGAAGAAAAACCGAAAGAACCCAAGAGCACATTGGTCAGCACCGGCTGTGCCATTCTCCCCCGCTCGACCATTCCAGATCTTCTCGCATTCGCACAGATTAAACCCGATAACATGGGTGGGATTTTTGAGGAACTGCTGCGGCTGGGAAAGTCCGTGCACTGCTTCCGATTTGAAGATCCTTGGTTCGATATCGGCTCCTTTACGACGTATTTGGAGGCAACACGGGCAATTGTCGGCGACCGCTTTTTACAAGATGAGACAGCGACAGTGGAGAACTGTGAACGTATTGGCAGTGCGGTGATTGGCGCACGATCGCAGGTACGGCAGAGCGAACTGGAAAACACCGTCATATTTGAGGATTGCGTGATTGAAGACTGCGTTCTGCGCGATTGTGTCATCGATGACGGATGCGTCCTGAAAGGTATTGATCTGACCGGAAAAATGCTGCGGGCGGGAACGACGCTCAAGAGAGCGTAAAAACGAAGGACTCAATCAACAAAGATACAACAGTTGAAATTTGGTGATTCTTTGGACGACTTGTGGATTGTGTCCTTGTATCCTTTGATTACCTATCCCTCGATAGAATTGCCTTCCAGGCAACCCTCCCCTACACTCCGTCCACCCCATGAAACGCCTCATTCCCCTTTCATTCGCCGTTCTGCTGCTCTCTGCCTGCGGAGAGACACCGACTATCTCCTTTCGCGCAGATGTCATCAGTGTAGAAGGACAGGTGCAGCGTCAGACAGTTCTGACGCAGAGCTTGAACGTCGTGCAGCGTCGGCTCGAATCGATGGGAGAAGAGCCCCTGAAGAGCAACATCCAGCCAAATGGCTCAGGTGCGCTCATTACTATTGGAGCAGAGCATCAGGAAGCACTTGATGCACTTATCACCGACCTGCAGGAACCGTTTGATTTGCGGGTTATGTCACAGGTGTCTGCAGATGAGGAAGCGGATATTACGGTGGAGAGACACGGAGGCTTCGTGAATACGGGTATCACCCACGATGATTTGATCTGGGTCGAAGCCGGTAAAGAGAATGATTCCGATTTAGGTGCCGTTCGCTTGGTGTTCTCGGAAGAAGGACGCACGAAAATGTCCGAATTGTTTAAGCAAATGAAAGGAAAGAACATCGGGATTTTTGTCCGCGGACAATTGATCAGCCTTCTGCAAGTTGAGACCGACGTACTGCAGGACGATATTGTCATCCGCCAGATCCCAAGCCTTGAGCTTGCGGAAGTGTTTGCGGAAGACGTGAATGTCGGCATCCACGTAACGTTTACTCCGGTTCCCTGATTTTCTCATGGCCAAGAATACTGTTTCTCCACGCACGATCCTTACCGTCGTTTTGGCGGCACTTCTGGTGATCGTCGCACTTCCAGACAGCGTCAAAGCTGGCTGGGCACCTGCATGGCTACGGCCGGGCTTCCACTTGGGACTCGATCTTGCCGGTGGAACACAACTCGATTTCCGCATCTCGGAAGAAGAGATCCGCCAGCAGCTGGATGAAATCAATGCACAGCTTGCAGAAGCAGAAGCGGCAGGAGGTGGCGAGCGTGCCGATCAGCTCCGTGTACAAAAAGCGGCTATTGAGGAGCAGGGCCGCAATCTTGTTGAAGCAATCCGCACCGTACTGGAGCGACGCATCAACAGTCTGGGCGTCAGCGAAGCAACCATTACGCCGTCCTACGTCGGCGACGAGAAGCACCTGCTGGTTGAGTGTCCCGGCGTCATCGACGTGCAGGAATGTATCGACACGGTTGGAAAAACGATTCGCTTGGAATTTAAAGAAGAGGAGACGGAGGCAAGTGCAGAATACGTGCAGTCCGTCATCGCCAATGTCGATGCAGCACAGAAGCGCATTACCGGCAGCGGCGTCTCGCTGGCAGTGATCGGCGAAGACATGATGAGCAACCTCGGCACCGGCTACCAGCCGGACCACTGGTTCTTCCGCGACGAACTTCCGTCAGGCCTAGACCGCATGTGGAACCTGCAACCATCCGCAGGGGTCCAGCGCATAAACGGCGCCATCGATGTACCGGTTCAGGATCAGAACGGCCAGACAGTCATTCAAACCATGAGCGGCATCTTCTTGGTGGAAGTGCTGCAGGCTCGCACGCAGACCGGCCGCGTAATTCAGGAGGCATCCAAAGCCTTTGAACGCATCACACAGATTGAAACCGGTACCACGCAGGCCTACCGCAACGATGTTACGCTCGATGCGCCTCTCTCCGTTCGCTTGATAGGAGCGCTGCGCAATATGAAGCAGGGAGATCTGCAAGCCATCGAAAAAGAAGACGGCTCGGCGAGCATTGTGTTCCTCCGCCTCTTTACCGCCGGTCGCCAGCAGGTCGATGTCAGCCATATTCTTGTCGCATACAAGGGCGCGAATGCCGCTCCGACCGACGTGACTCGCACCAAAGAAGAGGCACTGGCACGTGCGCAGGACTTGAAGAATCAGATTGCAGCAGGAGCGACGTTCGAAGATATCGCTCGCACGCAGTCCGACGGAACATCCCGTGCAAACGGCGGAAAGTTGCTCGGCATCGCCCGCGGGGAATTGGTGCCGTCCTTTGAGGATGTCGCCTTCACGCAGACCACGGGCATCATCAGTGATCCGGTTGAGACGCCATTCGGCTACCACCTGATCCGTGTCGACAAAGCTCCGTACCAGACGCCGGACAAAGCAAACTTTGATGAGCTGTCTGTTACCGGTGCAAATGCAAAAGTCCGCGCTGACGACCTTCTTTCCCGCCTTCAAACCGGCAAGATCACATCCGAAGAAGAAGCTGTTCGTCTGCGCACACTCTTCTTCTCGTTGGAACCGACAGGCTGGAAAGACACACAGCTGGACGGCAAGCATTTCCGCAGCGCATCGGTGACATTGGACCCGACCACGAACCTCCCGGTCGTACAGATTCTGTTCGATGAAGAAGGTGGCAAATTGTTCCAGGAACTAACGAAGAACAACATCGGTAAGCGCATCGCGATTTTCGTCGGCGGCGAGCTGGTATCGGCTCCCACCGTCCAAGGAGAAATCACCGGAGGATCAGCAGTCATCACCGGTAGCCGCAACGTCCAAGAAGCGCAGTTACTTGCACAAGACCTCAACACCGGTGCCATCCCCGCTCCTATCTACCTGAGCGGCCAGCGCACCGTTGAGCCGACGCTCGGTGCTGACGCCCTGCGTTCGTCTCTGCTTGCAGCTCTCATCGGCACAATCATCTGTATGCTGTATCTCCTCGTCCGCTACCGCCTGCTCGGCGTCTTCGCGAACATCGCACTGGCAATCTACGCGTTGATTTTCCTCGCGCTGTTTAAACTCCCGTTGCTGCTGATTACCGACCAGTACATCGTGCTGACACTTGCAGGTATCGCCGGAGCCATCCTCTCGATGGGTATGGCCGTCGACACCAACGTGCTGGTCTTCGAACGCATGAACGAAGAGCGCGCGAAGGGTAAGAGCTTAAAATCCGCAGTGGAGATCGGCTTCGAGAAGGCATGGCCAAGCATCCGCGATAGCAACATCTCGACGATCATCACCTGTCTCCTGCTGTTCATTATCGGTTCGTCGATTGTCCGCGGCTTCGCGGTTACCCTAGGACTTGGTGTCGTGATCTCGATGTTCACGGGTATGGTGATTGCCCGCTGGCTCCTGCGAAAGGCTGCGGCATCTCCTGCATTCAACCGGTAAGTCTTATATTGATAACGTCGTCAGAGGGGCCTTCGCTCGATCGTCGATCAGCGTTAGGTCCTTCTTGTTATTCACCGCCTCTGCAATGCCGCTAATGCCTTCCCCCGATGCATCCGCCGCTTTGCGGATTGCCCGTTCATGTGCTTTGTACTCGGCCGAGACAAACTGATTGCCGGTCTCGGCAACGGTCAGGCCTTCAATCAGTTCCGTCTGTGTGAAAGCGACACCACCGATTACCGCATACACGCCGTCACGCATACCAGCGACTACTTTCATCGGTGCCAGATGATTGTTCGCCTGATGATAGGTCTCGTGGTCATAGACTTCCTGAGCTTGAGCGATAGTCGTGTCAACCGACTCGCCTACCATCATGACAGCTTGGTCGACGTAGATCTGTGAGCCATCGTACAGTCCAGCGATATTTCCGCTGAATTCATCGACAACCATCGCCGCGTAAATCGGCCGCATGGCAGCAATGTACGAATCGATTGTTGCGCGCTCCTGCGCTTCCAAGTGTTCCTTGCCACTATCGATCGACGCCAAAATCTCTGACGATGAGTCGCCCTCCAGCACCGATTGGTTGATGAGATCCTCGGCCGTTTCAAATGTCTGATAGTCCATCCACCACAGTATATCCGATAGAAAACTGAAGATCATGAATTGCTCGACTTTTCTCTTCTATTCGCTCTTTGTTCTCTATGGCTTCTTTCTCTCGTACACCATTGTCGTAAACGGAATCGCATTCTCCCCATCGACCTCATGATCATCACTCCGCTGCAACTCCCACTCCGTTTCATCGAACGACGGAAAGAATGTATCGCCACCTTCGATCGCTGTGTGAACGCGGGTCAGATAGAGACGATCTGCATGCGGCAGCATTTCGGCATAAATTTGCCCGCCACCGATGACGAACACCTCCTCGGCATCGTCACCACGGGCAAGTTCGACCGCTTCCTCGACGGACGAAACGACATCCGCTTCCGGCGCTTCGATGCCGCTGCGGCTGACAACGATGTTGTGACGTCCTGGTAGCAGCTTGCCGTCACGGACTTTCATAATCGACTCCGCAGTTTTACGTCCCATAATCACCGGCTTCCCCTTCGTAACCGATCGAAAATATGCGAGCTCGGCGGGAAGCTTCCACGCAAGATCATTCCCTTTGCCGATCACATTGTTTTCCGAAACAGCCGCGATAACAGACAAAATCATGGTGCGAGTATATCGCTGAAAACCGTCCACGGCGAACCGGTGCACAGGTGCCACAAGAATGTCTTCACTAACCGAGGATGAGAGAGTCTCAAAGAATGCAGGACGACTGTAACAGAGACGGACAGCTCAGGGAATGAATTGATACACCGTCACCTCACCGGAAAGATAGGCCACCGTAAAATGCCGCGGGAACTGCGCTATCCATGCCGATACATGGCGTTGCAACGCCATATTGTCGTAATACACAAGATACGCGACACGTGCATTCTGCAAATTCTGCAGCCATATTTCTGGGTCTGCGTTTGCAAAAATTCCCTCATCATGGGATCGGAAGTCGGCATAGTCACAATCAACACAATCATTCACCGGTACGCACCGAACATCGCGATGCAATGAGCGATAAAACAACGGATACTGCAGATGGAACCCGGTGTAGGCAATAACGGAATCTGCATCGGAATGCTGATCGATCCATTCAAACGCATCGAAGAGATGCGACTGAAAAGGATACTTGTGTGTCAGTGTTTCGTACGTAGTTGCTACACGGACTTGCGCTATGGATTCTGTCCCGCTGAGGAGAGCCGTAGGCACAAGAAGAAACAGGACAGGAAGGCCGACGCGTGGAAGAAAGCGCCACAATGCAAAAGACCAGATGACACATAAAAAGACGGTGACTGCATATCCCACAAAGAGCCACGGCGACTGGAATACATATCGGAAGGTAAACGCCTCGAATGGCAGATCGGTTCCATGTACAAACCCAATAACCGATAGAACCTCGGCTACCAGAATAGTCACCAGCAACCAGTATCCCGCTCCACGCGCTCGGCTGCAAAGTTCGACCAAGAGAAGATAGGCCAACAGCAGTACCGGCAAAATGTATCGTAGATTCGCATCAAAATTCGCCGTATACGGAGCAGAGATATACATATACACCCCGTACGGCAGAGCAATGACGATGAAGAGTAAAAATAGCGAGTGTTGTGCCACATGTTTCGTATAAGCAATCGGCGTTTTCGCCAGCATCACAAGCGCGGAAATATATGCAGCCAAAAAAGCGAATAGGCCGTATCCGACGCGCCGGAACAGGACGGCATTAATCACTTCTTTATCGTCCTGGCTAAAGGAAGACTGCTGCCGGAGATACGATAAATCCACAATCTGATCCATATACGCACCGTATCCTTCCAACAACGTCAGAGAACCAATGCTGACAGTCGCGGGAAACAGCGGATTGCCCGTTAGCAGGAAGTTACGGAAATACCAGTGGCCACCCAGTAGCAGTGCTGCAATGCATCCCGCTATGAGCGCAATGGTAAGAGGGCGGCGGCGTGTTGTCGGTCGCATCAAGTGCAACACAACTGCAATACCAAGGGGCACCAAAATAATAGGAGCATAGGGAATGGCCAGATACTTAGTACCGATGAAGAGCCCCAACCCGGCCACGCACAACGCCAAGGCCTCGGGGCGCTTTTCGCGTATGAAGATATCAAGAAAAAGAAGCATGCAGAGGAACTCGTACGCAAAGAGAAGATCGACAAGCGGCGTGCCGATTTGCTTCAGCACAAGCGGCGTCAGCAAGAACAGCGCCGGAAAGAAGACCGCGTACCGCACCGGTATTCCCCTGTTTTGCAGAGCGAAAACCCCCGTCACAAAGAACAGCGGGAATAAGAGAACGTTCGGGACATTGGCATACTGATCTGTGCCTTGCAGCAGCATTGTCCATAGCGTCAGTAATTCACCTGTTCCGGGATAGTAACTTACCGGTCCGGCGAACACCGAAAATGCAACGGACCGCAGTGAACCGCTCAGGTACCAGTGCCGCGCCATCGGCAAGTGATACGCGATACTGTCATACTCCCAAACGGGAGTAATCAATGCATTAAACAATTCAAGAATCAGCAGCATCAAACCCGCTCCGATGATAAAGCGCGTCAACCGATCCGTATCGAATTTCATTCCTGAAACAGAGCGCATGGAATCCATCCCCCATCGCAGCAGGACAAAACCGCCAACAACATAGGATGCAACGGAAACGGACGTACGCGAAAGCATGTCGGCCCAGCCAAGAACGGACTGAATAGCAACTATCAGACAGACATACAGAAAGCCTGCGAGAGCCAGCAGCCCCCAGCTGTTGGACCGTGTTTCAGGAAGCAGCCGCAACGCCAGTACGGCACCCGCCAGCAACAATATCCCATTCACCAGAATGATATTCATATGCCGTATTATTCTGGAGTGGCGGATGAAAAGCTACGCAGACATCATACTGCAATGGGCGCCTTGATTGCCGGATGCGGATCGTATCCTTCAATGACAATATCTTGCATCGTGAAGTCTTCAAGACGCTTGATGGCGGGGTTAAGCTTGAGGGTTGGCAACGGACGCAGTTCCCGAGAGAGCTGTTCATGGGTCTGATCGAGGTGATTGAGATACAAATGCGCATCACCGAACGTGTGAATAAAATCCCCCACTTTCAAATCGCAAACCTGGGCAATCATGTGTGTCAGCAGGCTGTAGGATGCGATGTTAAACGGCACACCGAGGAAAACATCTGCGCTGCGCTGATACAACTGGCAGCTGAGGACGCCGTCGGACACATAGAACTGAAACAGTGTGTGACAGAGCGGCGGAGCAGTTTTATGATGACCTGCCACATCTGATGCATTCCAGGCAGAGACGATAATACGGCGGGAATCGGGATTCTTCTTAATCTGTTCGACAGCCATTCCAAGCTGGTCGTATGTTTTGCCATCCGGCCCCTCCCACCGTCGCCACTGCTTGCCATAGACCGGACCCAAATCCCCCCATTTCTGTGCAAAATCAGCATCGGTCTTAATACGCTCAATGAACGTCTTTTTCTCCGTCATCCAAGCTTCCGAGTACATCGGAAACTGCTCCGTGAGTTTATTGGCAATTAAGTAGTCTTGAAACGGCCACTCATCCCAAATGTGCACGTCGTTATCGGCTAGGTATTTGATGTTCGTATCGCCTTTCAAAAACCAGAGTAGCTCGTGGAAAATCGCCCGCGTCGCCATCTTTTTTGTGGTGAGTAGGGGGAATCCCTCATTCAATGGAATGCGCATCTGGTAGCCGAACACGCTGATAGTGCCGGTCCCGGTCCGGTCATCTTTCTTGTGACCATTTTCCAGTATATGCCTGAGAAGATCGAGGTATTGTTTCATAGGATTGTCACCCTGAGCGTAGTCGAAGGGTCGTGGTACTGCTTCATCGGAAAAACACCTTAGCATATCGGGAAAAAACTAGAAGCTGAAAGCAGTACGTTATACACTCCACAGCATGAGTATCGTCTCCGAATTCAAAGAGTTTGCCGTCAAAGGCAATGTGATGGACTTGGCCATCGGTGTGGTCATTGGTGCCTCGTTCCAGAAAATCGTGAACTCGCTGGTCAACGACATCATTATGCCCCCCATTGCCGCGCTGATGGGCAATGTCGACTTCAGCAGCCGCTTTGTGAACTTGTCCGATACAACAGTCGCGTCATTGGCTGATGCAAAAACTCAAGGTGTAGCCACATTGAACTACGGTTTGTTCATCAACAACGTGATCGAGTTTTTGATTGTCGCCTGGGCACTGTTTTTGATGGTAAAAGTCATGAATCGCATCCGCCGCAAGCAGGAAAAACAAGATGCAGCAGATGCGAAGAAAGCTGAGATGAAGAAATAAAAAGAAGCCCGCGGTTGTCCGCGGGCAGTAATCATCGGCGACGAGGAATGAGGATAACGGGTCGAAGACCCGAAGAGGATGAACTTGGCGATTCTTCGGATACCGGGTCACCCCTCGCCTGGCGTTCAGCACGTACTTTCATGCGCTCATTCTTCGCTTCATAGTCACGCGCCTGCCCCCATACGAAGATCATCATGAAGCCGATTCCTGCGGCTACAAGGAATGGGATCTGGGCATCATCCCAATCCAGAATAACGCAGACACAGCCCCCGATTGTTCCCCCAATCGCAAGAACAAGCATTACCCACGCAAGAACAGCATCCATCACATGCCCCTCTATGTGCAATGATCACTTCCCCTGCTGCGACATGCAGCAAGGGATCAATTCTATCACTGCCCAAACGTAAACGCATACCCCTCTACCCCCTTCCCCTTCAACTTCAAGACCAACTCGTGTTGCCCATATTTGCCATCGTAGAGCACATAGAGATCATGAAAGTCGATCGTGATGGTTTTGACCATTGTTCCATCGATCCACACTTCACCGGTAACAGGTGTCGTCGAAGCTCCCGGGCCAAGGACAAGATTGATTTCACCGCCGATCCACGTCATCCGGATTTCCCCTGTGTCACTTTGAAGGGTCTGTCTTTCACCGTCTTCCAGTTTCCAGTCGCCGACAAGCGCGTACTTATTGAGAGGCAGTGATGTCGGAGCGGTATACGTCACAGTCTCATCACTCGGCTCACCTTGGGCATTACCCAGTGCCGGCCACGATCGCTCGCCCAAATACGTCTCGGGCGACTGATCGCGTCGTCCAGTCTCTTGTATACCCTCTGTCTCTCCTGTGCCCTCTTCGCCATCAACGGTCACCCCAATCTCCGCCAATAAACTCTGAATCGCCAGATCCGTCTCCTCGTACGCTCCTTCTCCAAAATGCGTGTAACGGACATACCCGTCCGCATCAATCAGATACTTTGCCGGCCAATAGCGGTTACTGAATGCCCTCCATGTACCGAAGTCGTTGTCTTGGACCACCGGATACGTGAGGCCGTGACGCGCAATCGCATCTTCAACGTTTTCCGTTTTCTGCTCGAAGACGAACTCCGGCGTGTGCACGCCAACCAACACAAACGGCGAGTCTTTAAACTTTTCCCAGTAACCCTGAATGTATGGAAGTGTACGAATGCAGTTGATGCAGCTGTACGTCCAGAAGTCGATGAGTACCACTTTCCCCTTTAGCTCTGCCATCGTCAGCGGCTGACTGTTCAGCCATGGTCCGGCACTGGCGAACTCCGGTGCACGAATAATTTTGGGAAGCACACTCTCGAACATACTCTCCTCCATGTCTTCGCCAAAGAGATTCTCCTCAATGCGGGTGCCAAGATCACCAAACGATGTGTTGTCGAGCAGCCAGATCTGCAGACGCTCAAAAGCATGGAAGTGCAGCATGATGGCCGTAGCAATGAGCACTGCACCTGATACCTGTTTAATGACGCCGGTATACGGCGTAATGGCCCGTACACGGTGCACGGCAGCCTGTCCGCCGTAGCCGATGAGAAGCAACGGCACGGCCGTTCCAAGGCCGTAGGCGAAGAGATACCCCGCCGCGGCAAGACTTGGCTCATCGCGAACCAATGTCAGTGCAAAACCCAATGCAGGGCCAGCACAGGGCACCCATACCAAGCCGAGTGTGAGGCCGATGATAAACGCTGTGAGCGGTGACTCGTTGCCCAGGGAAGAGCGAACATCTTGCTGCAAAGTTGATCCAAGCTGCTGAATTTTTGCTGCAATTGTTCCACCGACTTCCATTGCGAGCACACCGAGGATGGCCGCACCAATCACCGTCGAGATGCCCTTATCCCAAAAGAACAATGCACCGAGTATCGCCCCGCCAAACTGCACCGCTTTTCGATGTGTGAAGAACCCCAACCCGAAGAGCAGAAGAACGTAATACGTCGCAATGCGCAGTACATCCGCCAGTTCGATAAAACTGCGCAGCACCGTCTGCAGTAAGAACGTAAATCCGACAAAGCTGACGAGCATGCCCGTAATCACCAGAAGCGGCCGCCATTTGTTTTGCCCCGTTACCGACACGCCCAGAACAATGGGAATCAGCGGCAGAATGCACGGTAGCAGAATAGTGAGAAGGCCGGCGGCAAAGAGAGTGAGTGCGAGTGTCATAGCTATGATTTGGCACCGATAAGTTCTTTCAGTACTGCATCGGACGGACCCTGAATTGTTTTCAGTGCATTCCCCTGCCCGTCGACCAACACAAACGTATGCTGATACGTAACGCCGTACTTGGCTTTAAGATCCGCCTCAGTATCGTAATCGACTTTGTAGACGGAGTACTGCGGCAACAGCGCGTGCAGCTCATCGAAAGAGAGATCGGATCCATCCCACTGATTGTAGATACCGCGAAGCGTGTCATCTGCCTTCCGGCACACAGGACACCACGACGCGTGGAAAAACAGTACTTTGGTTTGTCCGTCTACAAGGACCGAGGGGGCGTAGAGCGAATACATGCTACGCGTGCGCATATCCTCAGGCGCTTCAATTTCCGTCTCTCCCTGCATCATCGACGGCGGGTTTTGAAGACACGATGTCAATTCATCGGTTTGTGTCCAACCGCACTGTCCATCTGCTTGCCGTTCGCAGGAAGCAGAACCATAACACGCATATTCCTCACGAAACTCACAAGTGCTCACACCATCATCTCCTTCTTCGATACACAACTGCCCGCTACAACCGCCAATCACACACCCACCGCTATTACCCGGTTCCGTGATGTCATCGATGACTTGTTGCTGCTCCGGTGTGCATGCGGAAAGAAGCGCCAATGACAGACTGCCGATGAGCAGAACAATACGATGCATGAGAGAAGGGGGAACTTCCGAATTATACCACGAAAAAACCCCGCAGCGCTTTCGCGTACGGGGTCTTCGTAGAACTAACGAGACTTACTGAGCGGAAACGCTGGCCTGAACGCCAACCGAAGCGGACATTCCATCAACCGAGCTGCTGCTCTCATCCATCATCATCGCATCTTCGGATGACGAGGAAGATTCATCCATCATCATGGAATCGTCAGACGACGTATCCATCATCATGGATTCAGACATAGCGCTATCATCATCCATCATGCCATCGTCTGTCGTAACAGCACCCTGGCAAGCGGCGAGAAGAACGGAAACGGACAACGCCGCAAAAAGTTTCTTGGACATAGGATAAGAAAGAAGAAAACAAAAAACTACGAACGCCTAGTATAAGGCGAATAAAGGGCGGAACATAGCAATTATTGTTCACTTTTTTTAAGCACTTATTAGTTCATTATCATTTTCCACCGCTCCTTGCCACACAGTACTTCCGCTTCCACCGCGAACTGCAATTCCCACATACGAGAAGGGCACCGCACGACCACGAACGAATCCGCGAACATGTGTGATGGCAGCATCGAATGCAGTATGTAGATAATCTAACGATGGGCGTGGGTTTGAATTGCCGCACGTAAAGAACGATGCTTGTGCAAAACGATCGTCCGGATACACCACCAACTCCATATCCGATTCACTAATTGCCAAAGAGCCATGAAGATTCCGACCGAATCGCTGGAATATCGCGCCCATAATCGATACGCGCGTTTCGCGGGCGGCATTGATCATCGCCATGAACATCGATTCAGGATCATCAGGTAGATTTACGCACTCCCACAGATCACCATTCACTTCCTGTCCCATGCGCATGTATTTCTCCGGCATAACGTAATTTTCAGGCCAGCCAATCTCCGCACTGCGGGGATCTTGTGACTGTGGATCTTTGCGCATGAACGGATCATCAAGCCCCGGCTGCGTCCAAGTAGGATCAGTCATGGAAGGCACAAAGGGGGTGGATGATTCGATCATCTGACGGACCTCACTCTCATTAATGGACTCAATCGTCGTGTGAGACGGATGAATACGAATCGTGGCCGCTGTACCATCAGCCAGAACGAATGCCTCAATTGAACCCTCTAAAGCAATGAGCTTGCCACTGACCGGATTCAGAGACCCCTCTCCGATACCTTCAAGCAGAGTGGAATTGATCAATTCAGTCGTCCAACCAAGTTTCTTGCGGATTTCAATCATCACCAGCGTCAAATCGACTGGAAGACGCGGAGACGAACTCAGATTCTCAAGCGTATAACTGATCGATTCCAGATTTCTGGACTCAGTTGATACATCAAAAGCCGCCGTTGTCAGGGATGCGTTCATGGAATGTGCGGCAAATTGTATGAATTACTTGACCCATGTAAAGAGAAAATACGGTTTTAATGCAAAAGAATGCAGCCGTTTGGACTTCAAAATGGCCGTATTCTTCTCATAGATAGTGTTTGACACGGAATAGAAAATCACGAGAATGTCTGGCACCGGACTCCAAAGTTCAGTTCATACGCCGGCTTTCATATCGGAGTCCGTTTATCCACCGCCTTCTCTATAGGGAAGGCGGTTATTTTTTGCGCCCCATCCCACTCTTCTTCGCCTGCTCGCCAAAGCCTCGGCGTAGGCGGGGAGCAGCCTTATCGCTTCGCCCCATCACCAGCGATGACGGGCAATCTTCTTTGAAGACGCACCCCCCACACTTCCGTGCACGCGCCGTGCAAACCGCACGTCCATGACTGATAATCAACGTGGTCACCTCACGCCAACGTTTTTGCGGCGCAGCTGCCATCAAATCTAATTCGATTTTTTTCACGTCGGACGAAGCAGAAAGTCCAAGTCGTTGAGCAACACGCTGCACATGGGTGTCGACTGCAATCCCCTCGTTGATATCGAACGCGGCGGCAAGAATCACCGATGCGGTTTTACGACCGACACCGGGCATCTGGGTTAACTCTGCAATGGTTCGCGGCATGTCATTGTTAAAACGATTGATCAACATGGCACACGCTTCCTGAATATACTTCGCCTTCATGCGAAACGTTCCGCAGCTCTGGATATCTTTCTCCAGCTCATTACGGGGCACATCGACGTAATCCTTCGCGGTCTTATATTTCGGGTAGAGAATTGTCTCCGTCACGATGTTCACGCGGGCATCGGTACACTGCGCACTCAAAATAACCGCAACCATCAAATCGACCGGCGTTCGGAAATGCAGAAATGTCTTTGGCGGATCGTACAACGCATCTAACTCCTTCATGACTCGATCCAGTGGGACGGCATCCGAACGAGGCGGCATGATAGAATTTGTTAAATTGCTAAATTGTTAACAGATACCGAGCAATTTAACAATTTAACAGTTTAGCAATTTCATACTTTTATGATTTCGCAACGCTTGATTGCCAAATGTACAAGGAACTTTCTGTTGCCTGCCGCCGGGTCAGCTATAGTTCTCGCCCATGCTTCCTCCGCTGACTGTTTTCGATACCGAGACGACCGGACTGGACCCACGCAAAGGGCACAGGATTGTTGAAATTGCGGGCGTTCGCATTGAAAACGGCATTATTTTGGAAGACCGGACATTCTCGACATTTGTGAACCCAGAACGCGATATTCCGTGGGAAGCGAAACAGATAAACAAAATCGATGAATCGGACGTCGCCGATGCGCCGACCATCATGACCGTGCTTCCGGAGTTCCTGGAATTCGCAAAGGGATCGATTTTGGTCGCTCACAACGCACAGTTTGATATGGGCTTTTTGGAATGTGAAAAGGAGTTCTGCTGGGGGTATATCGAGCTGCCGGAGTGTGTCTGTACCATGCGACTGAGCCAGAACCTGTATCCCACTGCTTTCCGTCATAATCTCGATATTTTAAGCGAGCGCTTCGGTCTTTCACTGCCGGAAAACCGCCACCGTGCGCTGCCGGATGTGATTCAGACGGCAAAGATTCTGCTGAAAATGCTCAACGAAGGCCGAATTCAGTCGATGGATGAACTGCGACGAAAGGCGGGAATTATGCAAACTGCGGGTAGATAAGATTCAGAATTCAGAATGTAGGATTCAGAATTTTTAAGCGGAATCTCTATTTAATTCTTAATTCTGAATTCTCAATTCTGCATTTTCCCTTTACCCTATACCCGATGTCCGTTCTACCCATTATCACCGGCGCAGATACGCCCATTCTCCGCACCAAGACTAAGCCAGTTACAAAGGTGACCAAGGAGATTCAGAAACTGCTGAAAGACATGCAAGAGACGACTATTGTCGCCGATGGCCTAGGTCTTGCCGCACCACAAATCGGACGGACGGAACGTCTGTGCATTGTCTATATTGGCGGAAAGCTGATGCCAATGGTGAACCCGCTGATTACGCAACGCAGTGAAGAGCAGGAATATGCCGAAGAAGGGTGTCTGAGTTTGCCCGGTATCTGGGTGCAAGTCCCCCGCTCCACGTCCATTCGCGTCACCTATCTGGATGGAAAAGGGGCGGAACAAGAGCGAATGTTCTCGGCAATGGACGCACGAGTGATCCAGCACGAAGTTGATCACCTCGACGGCAAATTGATTGTCGATTACGGCCCACACGGGAAAGCGCTCTAAAACTCTTCACCAGGTTCAACAACACCCGCTCGCAGTAAGCTCTCTGCGAATCGCTGGCGTGCCGTGTGCAGTCTTCTCTTAATGGTTCCCACAGGAGCCGAAAACTTTTCTGACATTTCCTTGAGCGATAGTCCGTCGAAATAAAAGGCTTGAATGGTATCGCGATCTAACGCTCTAACATCATTCTCAAGAACAATTCTGACATGCACCGCTTGTTCGCGTCGTAGAACATCAATATCCGGAGTTTCAGAATCAGCCTCGTAGAACTCCCCCATGAACTCCATCGGATCTTCCTGTGGTCCACGCGTCATGTAATTAATAGATGTACGTACTGCAATTCTTTTCAGCCATCCTGGAAAATGTTCCGGCTCGCGCAATTGAGACCTTTTATGATGAACAATCATAAACACATGCTGGGTTACCTCTTCAGCTTTTGTTCTATTGCGACAACGTCTCATGGCAACACCAAATACGGTCGGCCAATATTGTTGGTATAACTCTCGGAATGCTTCTCCGGAGCCCTGCTGCATTGCGATCACCAGATCGGCCGATGAGGATTCCATCATTTCCTGCATTGGTCAGGCAGCCTAATCCTCTTTATGTGTGCGTCAAGCACGTTGCGAATACGAACAATATAAGGCACTCTGGAGGCGAAATGCCGCATCTAGAAGCGATTATCGGCCTAGAAGTCCACGCGCAAATGAGCACCAAGACCAAAATGTTCTGCTCGTGCGACAATGACGCATTCGAAAAAGCGCCAAACACGACTGTCTGCCCCATCTGTATGGGACATCCTGGCACGCTGCCGGTGGTAAACGCCGAAGCTGTCGCCAAGGCTTTAAAAGCCTCACTAGCGCTGGGGTGCGCCATCCAGAAGGATAATCATTTCGACCGCAAACATTATTTCTACCCCGACCTGCCATCGGGCTTTCAGATTTCACAGTACGACTTCCCGCTCGCGAAGGGCGGATCCGTCACCTACGACGTAATCGACGCATCAGGCAAGATTATCGGCGAGAAAGTCTGCGGCATCACTCGTCTGCACATGGAAAACGATGCGGGAAAGCTGACGCATATCGGGTCCACGACACTGTGTGATTACAACCGCGCCGGCACGCCATTAATGGAAATTGTGACCGAGCCGGATTTGCGTAGCGCCGATGAAGCTGTTGCATTCGCTCAAGAGCTGCGACGGATGTTAATCAGCGTCGATGCATCGGACGCGGACATGTTCAAAGGCATGATGCGCTTTGATGCGTCGATCTCCCTGCGTGAGGTTGGCACAGAGAAACTGAATCCGCGCAGTGAAATCAAAAACCTCAACTCGTTTAAAGCACTGGAGCGCGCACTACAGTATGAGGAAAAGCGACTGCGTGATTTGTGGGAACAAGACGGCGGCCCCCTAAAAGGCAGCATCACCGTGGGATGGCAGGATGATGAAGGCACGACCCGCATGCTCCGCGACAAAGAAGATGCACAGGATTACCGCTACTTCCCCGAGCCGGACATTCCGCCGTTGCATTTTGAGGAATCGCAGATCGCGCATGTCCGCTCTTCACTTCCCGCTCTGCCACGTGCACAGCGCAAGGTCTATGCGGATATGGGACTGACAGGATCGCAGGCGTTACAGCTATCCGATGATGCACAGCTGCGATCAATCTTCGATGCGGTATACACGAAAACCAATGATGCCGGTCGGGCATCGGGCATTGTTCTGACACAATTGTTAGGCGCGTTGAAGGCACAAGAGAAAACCATTGCAGATGGTCCTGATGCAGCGGCGATTCTGCAACTGATTGGAGCAATCGATAGTGGTGCCATTTCGGCCAACACCGGTAAAGAAGTACTCACGAAAATGGTCGAGACCGGTAAAAGCGCACAACAGATTATTGAGGAATCGGGCATGAAGCAGATTTCCGACGAAGGCGCGTTGGCAGAAATTGTCGATAAGGCAATTGCCGCAAACGATAAGTCCGTCGCCGACTACAAAGCCGGCAAGCAGGCAGCACTCGGTGCATTGGTCGGGTGGATCATGAAAGAGACGAAGGGTCAGGCTAATCCAGGTAAGATAAATGAGCTTCTTCGCAATAAACTGCAATAGCAGGAAGAAATGTCATCCTGAGCTCGTCGAAGGATACTTCGCGTGAAGCTTTCCTGAGGGTATGATTGTCGCATGAAACACATCCTCCCTCTTGCCATCATCACCCTGGCTCTTTCTGCATGCGCCGAACCGAGCCCCGTTACTCATGTTCAACCCGACACGCCGCCTGCCGCCAAGCGAATGGCCATGGAGTGGTATGCCTACAGCGAGGGAGAGCAGGATGGTATTCCGCAGAATAGAATTGCCCTGAAGGTAGTGGGAGCAAAAGAAGAGCTCTTTTCGACAACGTGTATCGGCACGACGCAGGTTGCCGATATCGCCGATTTAGCAGAAAGCCCGGCATACATTCGCTGTTGGTGGGCTGGCGGAGGCGATGACTACGCTCTCTTCATTGGCGAAGCGGAACAAGCAACCATTCGCCACCGCACAGTGGACGAAGAATCGGGATACGGCGAGTGGGAAGACCTGAAATCGTTGTAAACGTGTCTTCCGGATTAGCGCTGTACCACAACTAAACCGGGGAAAATCCGCAGGGATTGAATGTGTGTCGCACGATGCGGCGGAATGCCGTGTGTCTCATGCGTGATCGTCCATGCCTCGCATTCATCAACCAATTCCTTAATAAATCCAACCATCCCCGCTTGATGATTCGATCCGTCATATTTTTTGCCATCCGGCCACGTATCCCAATACCCTGTCGCCCAATCCTCGATCATATACAAACCACCGCTACGAACGTACATGGGAAAAAGATGCCAGAAACTTACTCGCGCATCCGCCGCAATATGTGAACAGTCATCGATGATGATATCGAATCCATCCGGCGCACGTTCGCGGATGATTTGATCTAAAAGAGTGGTATCCTGCTGTGGACCTGTGTATTGATGAATTCTTCCCGAATGATCGTCAATCGCAACGTGTGCGCTATCGAGCCCGATGATGGTTCCTGATGGGAAATAATCCCGCCAGAGCTGGAGTGATCCACCTTTTTCGATGCCCAGCTCAAGCACTGTTACAGGCTCCGTTCGTCTGTCTCCCAGTACTTCTTCGTACAAATCGAACAATCTTTTCGTTTTGCCAGTAGCATACTGTGCCGACAGTTCCGAAAGCGACATATTGGCTGCAGGATCCCTTTTTTAGGACCAAAAAGCAACGACTAAACCTGTATACAAAATATATTCATATCACCACTGTGGATAACTCTCCACCGCAGAAAGTTGCGGATGCGGACACTGCTGAGTACGATGATATGAAACCTGACGCGCAGGGAAACACACCAACCAAGACACACACGCTTCCTTCACATCACCGACAACATACAGAGAGAGGAGTGGTCATTAGTTGAGAATCGCGCGCGTTCCTCCCGGCCAACCTTTGCAACCACTTTGCACACTTCTGGGTATAGGCACGTGATCATGGTTTTCACCACTTAAGAAGTGGCCACTCTCCTCTCTGCTCTGCAAAGATCCGTACGACGGGCCTGAGACTCCTTCGTACACACCCCCTTCTCTCCAGTGTTCGCCTTAGTCGCAAGACTCTGCGTCGAACCGTCACGGAGAACTCGGCACGGTCCCGAGGTTAAACAAGAGACCAGAGCACGGCAGAAAGTTGAGACTTCTCGTCTCCGTCACCCTTCAATCCAGCTCAACGACCAAAAGAGTCGTCGATAACTGTCGGAGGAAGACAAACACACAAAGGGCACCGAAAGGTGTCTTTTTTGTTAAGAGAAGATTTCTCCACAGGGACTATTTCTTTTGCTTGCCCAAAAGAAATAGTCGAAAGAAAAGTGCACCGTGCGCCAAAGCTCCTCCACCCGGCTCTGTATCTCCTCATCGATTCCTCCAAGGCTTCGGAATCGACTCGTCAATAAACGATCAGAGCCTTCCCCTTCACCCCCATGGCGCACGGGATTCCTTCAGTATTTTCACTTATCGAAATCACCATATGTTCAAGAAGAACTATGAGTAAATACTGCTAAGCAGCTTTGAATGACTCAGTGCTTGAAGTGGTGATTTCCGTCGTCAGTCAGGAGGGTAACGGGGGTGTCGGGGGACGGAGGGAACCGGACAAGGTTCCCTAGTCCCCTGACAAATTAGTTTGCTCTAGCCATATAGAGGCCCGTCTCCGTATTCACCTTCACCTTGTCGCCTTCATTAATGAAAAGCGGCACGTTCACCGTAATACCGGTTTCGAGCTTTGCAGGCTTGTTACCGCCGGTTGCCGTATCGCCCTTCACGCCGGGAATCGTTTCGACAACTTTCAAATCGACCGTTGCCTTCACCTGAATGCCAATCGGCTTGTCCTGAAACATCAATGCATCAATTTCCGAACCTTCGAGAAGGTACCCCGCAGCATCGCCAATCACATCGGCGCTCAGCTCAAACTGATCGTAGCTCTGCAGATCCATGAATGTGAAACGCTCGCCATCGCCGTAGAGAAACTGCACTTTCTTGTAACCGACATCTGCCGGTTCAATCTTCTCACTTCCCTGGAAGTTACGCGCAACAATAGCCCCTGTAATGAGGTTCTTTAACTTGCACTGCATGTTGGCCTTGGCCATGCTTTTGCGTCCGAACACAGATGCAACAACGACGTATGGCTCGCCATCAAGCTGAATTGCGCGGCCGGGTTTCAGTTCGGTAATTTCGTACATAGGGCTCGCAGAGTAGCCGCAGAGCCCGATTTAGGCAATACCAGCCGTCAGCGATTATTCTCTGTACTCCTGAATCCCCTGGCGAACAGCACGGGATAGAGCATCGCCGGCCGGCACAATGCGGTATAGGCTGCGCAGAATACGCGCGGCATCCGGGTGATTGCTCATTTGGTTGATCTCATACACAAGCTGATTCAGACGTGGACGCGGCTGGTTGAACTTATAGACACGGGAGAGAATCTGATTGGCGGCATCCACCACCTCTTCATCGGTCAGATGACGAATGGAGGGAAGTTCCGGAGCAATAACCGGCAAGAACGGTTTCAGGTCAGCCGCAAGCTCCTCTGCATCGGCACCTGTGCCAGCCTGAATTTGATCGGCAGCTTGCGTCAGAAGAGCCTGAGCCTCCTTCTGCACGTCGATTGCCAGCGATCCGCTCTGAAGCAACGGCAGCGATGACTCGACGGATGCATAGATTGCGGTTGCCTTGGCCGTATCCCCTGCGGCAATCGCCTCATGCAAGGCATCCAGTGCATCGACCAGAATCATGCCTTCGATATCCGCGGAATTCGCAAGATCGGGCAAATCGGCACTGGCCTGCAGCACGACTTTCTTCAGTTCATACAGTTCATCGGTTGGATCCGTGGCGCTGAGTGCGGCGGCATTCTCCGCCACTTCCTGACGCAGCAGGAACTGCATGACACTGTCTCCACCGCTGCCGCTCGCAAGCGTCAGTAGCGTATCTTTGTACTCCTGCAGCGGTGCTGCAGCACCCGATCCTCCGGCGGCAATGAGAGCGGCGGCTTCGTTCAGACGGGTGGATGCGAGATCGATCTGCTTCTGGATTTTTGCAGCCGGATCGATGGTAAACAGCACATCAACCTGCTCTGCAACACGCTTCACGGTGTAGAGCGGAGATGTCGGCAAAATACCTGCGCGTGCGGCACTGCGCTCACGCTGCATCTGCGCCACTTCACGGCGGTGAACGGCATCACGCTGGAGATTTGTTTTTACCCATGCATCGTCATACTCGGCGTCGGAGATGCGTGCGGTGGTGCCCGCAACACCATTGGTACTGAATCGTGCTTTCTCTCCTGCTACAAGAACCGTCTCTGTGTCGCCCTGCTGCACCGTTACGCTACGATCGAATACCCGAATCGTCAGGTAACCATCCTCAATGGCAAGCGCTGCGCTGCCATCATACATCGATACCGTTCCAAAGACCGTTGCCACGGAAACCGGACGCACGGACCGGGGAACGAATCCCTGGAGCCACAGATTTCCTTCGGAGAGCGTGAACGTCGCTCCATCGAGCGCAGGTTCTGGACGATCGGTCAGATCGTGGAGTGTGACCGTCGTGCGATCGGCCAAGCGGATGGTACCGTCATCGTGGAGCAGAATGGTCGCCTCTCCGTCGGCGGTGCGCAGTTGGACCTGTTCATTCAGAGCGGTTTCCGTCTTTACCGGCTGCCATAATCCGTGCAAAGATACTTCGACGTCGCCGGTTGTCGGGACCAGCAACACACGAGACTCGGCAATGGTTTTAGGGGCAAGGAAAACAGCTGGTGTCGCGCGTATCGCAACAAGAACCAATGCGAATGCAGCTACCCATTTCATGCGGCCATACGGAGCACGAGCTTCTACCGGGGCCAAGCGGGCACGCAGAAGATTGTGGGCCAAATCGGCATCGCTCGGGTCCAGCAAGCCCTTCAAACGGTCAAACACCGAGGAAACGGCTGGCGCCTCGATACGGGAAAGGATGCGACTCCAGACATGATCTGCTGTTCCGACGGTGGGATCCAGAGCCTTCTTTGCCACGTCCAATGCTGATGGATGCCCAATTCTCGCCATCATGGATGTCCGCATACGGTCTTTTGCCTCCTCGGAAGGGGTGAGTTCAGCTGAGAGCCTGCGTAGACGGGATTCCGGCATTATTCGCTTGGTAAAACGGAAAAAGGGACAGTCTGTTACGGGCTATTCCCGCATTTCCGGCGGTAAAAGGGCCTCAAATTTTCGTAGTGCGCGCATCTTGAGGATACGGACTCCTCCTTCGGACATCCGCAGAACCCGTGCAACCTCGCTATAGGGCAGTTCTGACACGTAGGTGAGCAATAAAATTTCGCGGTATCGCTGCGGCAATTGATCGAGCGCAGAACGGACGATTCTCAGGGTTTCACCGCGATGCAAACGATCTTCGGCGCTGTTGAGCTGATCGGTATCCGGCGTTTCATCGGACACCTCTTCAAATCCACGCTGACTGCGGTACACGTCGATGACGCTGTAGCGGGCAATACGGAAGATCCACGCCCCGAACGGCACATTTTTGTGCAATTTGTAGGTGTGCAGCTTTTCCCAGGCTTTCACGAAAATATCCGCTGTCGTGTCTTCGGCTACCTCTTTGGGCAGACGAAACGCACAGTAGCGGTATACGGGCAGGAAGAACTGATCGTAAACCTTGGCAAAAGCCTCGGTATCGCCCTCTTGGGCCTGCGCAATCAGTTTCTGCAATTCAGCCTCCGGTAATTCGGGAAGAGCCATCGTAGATACGAGTATACAGGGAAATTAGATTGAGAACTGTATACGATGCAGAAGATGATTCGTCACATCACTCCCACTCAATGGTAGCGGGCGGTTTGTTCGTCAGATCCAAGAACACACAATCGATGCCATCGAGCTGGAGCAACCGATCGGTCATCCGTTTGAGGACATCTTCTGGCAGGGCAATCGCCTCGGCGGTCATGGCTTCCTGTGAATCGATGGGGCGCAGCACAATCGACTCTCCCCCTTCCGATGTTCCAAACGGCACGAGCACAACCGGGAACTGCCAAATGCGATCGTAGAGATCGGCGCGGTGCATCTCTTCGTCGACAATCGCATCGGCTTCTTGCAACAGCGTTGCACGCTCGCGTGTGATGGTGGAAGCAGTGAAGATGAAATCGACAGGATGGTCGTGCGACGTACAGAGCAGCACGCGATTCAGTTCTGGAACTACATTTGGTACTTGAGTTGCCAGTCGACGGTCTTCCTCTGTCACTCGACATGCATGCTCATGGAACAATGCAATGGCATGACGGTACGTCCTACCGTCTCCTTGCACTCCTACACTCCTCACCGGCATCACACGATATGATTCAGAATTGAGAATTGAGAATTGAGAATTATGTCCGTCTGCATTCGGAATTCTTAATTCTGCATTCTGCATTCTTAATTCGTCCGATTTATCGCCACACAGAATACGCACACCAAGCCCCGGACCTGGGAACGGATGACGCCACACGAGTGGCGGAGGAAGGCGCAGTTCTTCGCCGAGTTTGCGGACTTCGTCTTTGTACAGATCTTTCAACGGCTCAATCACCAACCCCGCATCGATCATCTTCTGCACGGCCTCGACACGGTTATGATGCGTCTTAATTTTATCAGCATGCTTGGTACCACCGGTCTCGATCGTGTCGGGGTAAATGGTCCCCTGCCCCAGCATCCAACCATCTTCCAGTTTCAGATTCATCGCATCGCTCTCGCGTTTCTGCACGGCCAAGAACGTATCACCAATAATCTGGCGCTTTTTCTCGGGGTCGGTAACGCCTTTCAAATTCGCGAAGAACTCATCAGACGCGTCGACAATACGCAGGTTATCGATGCCGAACAGATCGAATGCGTTCTTGATGTTGCGGACTTCGTTCTTACGCATCAAACCCGTATCAACCAACAAGCCCTGCACACGGTGCGGACCGAGTACTTCGTTGAGCACCGTGAATGCAACAGTTGAGTCAACGCCACCACTGACCATCATGAACACTCTGCGATCGCCGATCTCATTGAGAATTTCGGTTCCGATGCGCTGTGCATAGCCTTCGATTGACCATGGCGTTGCATGACATACATCAACAAACCGCTTCAGAATATCCGCGCCGTACTGCGAGTGAACGACTTCCAAATGAAACTGCACACCATAGATATGCCTACTCTCATTTGCCATTGCCGCATTGGTACAGCTGTCCGATGACGCAGCCTGCACGAACCCCGAGGGCATCTCCGATACCTCATCTCCATGGGACATCCACACGACAAATTCATTCGGCAATCCATTAAAGAGTGTGCCACCCTGAGTCACGCGGATAGGCGTATGACCATACTCCTTCGTCTTTCCGCCGCTGACTTTTCCGCCCATTGTCTGTGCCAGCCACTGGTGTCCGTAACAGATACCGAGCACCGGAACACCGAGTTCGAGAATGGCAGGATCGGCCTGCGGACTTCCTGCGTCATACACACTCTGGGGTCCACCGGACAGAATGATGCCGGCAACTTCTTTGAGTTGATCAACCGGCGTTTCGGCAGGAAGAATTTGCGAAAAAGCCCCACTCTCGCGAACACGACGGGCAATGAGATGGGCGTACTGTCCGCCGAAATCCAGAATGACAATCGAGCCGGAGTGAATCTGGGCTTCCATGAAGGGATTGTATGCAAAATCGCTCGGCCGTCAAACGATCAGAATCTGTTTGAAGCAGTATACGATTCTGTTTTGAAATGTCATTATTGATTTTCCACCACGAGCGAGTACATTTCTAGATCATGACCATAACGCCCGATCAGACATCGGAAGCTGACTGTGAGTCCACTGTGGAACGATTGAACTATTTGCATGCTAAGTATCGCTTTAATGTAACTGAAGAGACAATCTTGGGCATGTCTCGAGAAATGCTAAATGAATTGCATGGGTTGATTCCCGAACTTAGGGCATACCCTTTTTCACCTGGCCTTGATTTTGATGAAGGTCTTGAAAGAGCACGATGGCGCGAAAAAACCACCGGCATTACTGTGGATACAGAGGCCTTCGGTGTTCTGTTCTGTCTGCAACAGATCATTCCGGAAATACTGCACAGAAAACTCCTTGAACAAATGCCAGATGCTCTTCAGAAGGCGACAATCATGTTCGCAGATGACGAACTGCGTGCGGTGTTAGCACCGTAGCCATCAAGATCCACACTGTGTACGCCACTGCACTGTCCTCCCATGCGTGGAGAAACATTGCTGCGATGCTGAGCGCAAGGAATGCGGGTACAAGAACAGTTTTAGATATCTGATAACGGATATCGGATATCGGATATCGAATTCGCCATAACCGCTGAATGACAACAATGACCAATGCCAGATACATCGCTAAACCAATCCACCCCATCTCCACCCCAATCTGCAGATACCAGTTTTCGGGCAGGAATGGGCACTGACAATCGCGATTACTTGGTTGCACCTGTGCCTGTCCGACAAAGACACACAGATTCGGATGTGCCGTCGCCCAACTTGCATCACTCCCCTCATCAAGCATGACACATGCATCACTGGTGCGATTGGATGCCGGACCGGCAGTGCCAAGCCCCAGACCCAATGGATGATTGATCATTGTCTCAATCGCTCGAATGGGATTCTCGATGTGGCCACGTGATGAGGCAAAACGAAGGAAGATAGACGGGAACATCAACACCGCAATGACAATCAGGCACACAAGTAACGAGATGAGCCCCGTCACTTTTTTGCGCGTCATCGATTGCAAAACCGGCCAAAAGCTCAGACCAATAATCACAGCAGCACCAATCCAGGCAGCACGGGAGAACGATAACAGCAGAGCTGTAAGAACCAAGAGACACATTCCAAGATCCAAAACTTTCTGTTGGATCTTGTGGCTTGGATCTTGGATCTTTGCGAGTACCGCAGCGAGCGGCACGAGCAACCACAATCCCAACTGATTCGGACCACTCATCACACTTTGAATACGGCGCAGTGCCGTGCCGCCAATCTGCTGAAACGGAGCGATGGGGCTATCCGGAACATAGAGTGAATGTAAATCGTTGTATCCGAGCCATGTGAAAAATGCCTGCGGCAGGAAGAAACTGAGAATGCCGTAGGCGGCAACAATCGATCCGACCGTGATCAATACTTTCCGGATACGCTGAAAAAAGAGATCGGACCACGGGACACGGCGAAGTAGTACGAAGCTCAGGAGCGGGACGAAGTCATACCTGATGCCGTAGATAAATTGAGAATTGAGAATTGAGAATTGAGAATTGACGAGCGAAACCAACATTCCCAAAACGAACAACCCACTAATCAGAATATCGATTCGATCGAATCTAATTCTGAATCCTGCATTCTTAATTCTGAATAAAAGCTCGATCACCGCTATCAACAATATCACCGCCAGCACCGCCTCTTTCCAGATCGCAATCTCCCCCATGGGCGCATGACCCGGCCCCAGCAGAAACCGCGTCTTCACCGTCACGATAAATGCATGGAACGGCAGGAGCGCGATCAGGAACAACGCCAATGATTCGCGGAGACGCTGAAGCACGGGCTAATGGTACTAGCAGCTAGTGGCTAGTAGCTAGTGACTTAGAGTCCAAGTCGCTTTTCCTCATCGCGGAAGATCTCCCCTTTCTTCAGCACATCCTCCACTGCATCAATGCATTTGGCACTGACGTTTTCACCGTAAATCTTCTTAGTGGCGCGCATATCGGCATTATTCCAAGCGTACTCGATCATTTTTTTAATGAGACCGCCGTCGACCGGAGGAGCAATCAGGTTACCGCCCATCATCGCCGATTCGCTGCGATCGGAGCCGAAACGCAAGGTCACGCACGGAACACCGAGGACGTTCATCTCTTCCTGCATCGATCCGCTATCCGTCGCACAGACAGCTGCCTTGTTCATGGCCGCAATCACATCGACGTACTCCGGCCAAACCGGTGAGTAGATGAAATTCGGATGATGCTTCACCAGCCCCTCGACTTCTGCACGAAGACCGAAACGATCGATGGCCGCTTCAGTCTGAAAGAGGCTAATCAGCAACACCGTGCGCCCGTCTTCAATCAGTCCTTTCATTGCATTGTAGATGGCCATAAAACGAACCTCGCTGATGCAGTTCTCACGACGGTGAATGCAGAAACGCACAAAATCACCGTCGGCAAGTGCAGGATATCGATCGAAGACCGTGGAATCTTTTGCACGATTCAATGCGTCCATAGTCGCATCGACCACCGAATTACCAACGACGAAAATTCGATCATCGGCAAAGCCTTCGTCACGCATGAAAATCGCATCCAGCTCAACAGGAGCGAGGTGCACACCGGTCGCCGCTTCGCTGCATCGCGTGTTGAACTGCTCGGGAAACGGCTCCTGCGATCCGCGCTCCCAGTTATTAGGATCCATCAGGAATGTGCGCCACGCATCGACATCAAACCCATCCGTGCTGTCATCTGACATCTGAGAACTGAAATCTGCATACTTCGGCGTTAGTGTGCGGATGCCAGCCTCCACGTGGACCGATGCAAATCCATGACAATACCCGGCATTGCTCGCAGCCATCGCTGTCGTCGTATCGCCGTGAACGTACGGAATCACAATCTTCCCTTTCTCTTTCAGCTCACCAATCAGATACCCGAGTCGCCCGATAATCTGACTGACCACCTCGTGCATCGCTCCGCGAACATTCAGATTGAAGTCCGGCTCGACACCGAATTCTTTCAGCATGCCGCCACTCAAATTCTCATCGTAATGCTGTCCGGTATGACCCAGAAGCACCAAATGACCGCGACGCTTCAGCTCCAGATACAACGGTATCTGTTTGATGATATCCGGCTTGGTCGCAATCAAAATAAGATGCACATGCTTGTCAGGATGTCCGGCCAAGTCATCAAAAAACGTTGGAGAGCGATAGGTTATGGCGTCCATAAAGGGATTATACCGCTGGAATCAGCCAAAAAACAGGGTAGAATGCTCGGCATGGTTGCACCAATTGCCCCTGCCGAAAGATGCGAGTTACTAACGCTGGCAGCTCCACCACACATCAATTTTTTCACGCGTGACACGAAGCAAATTCATGAAATGCGTGATCACTTTCTCACTGTACTTGCTGATATCCACGCGTTCTGCGACAACACCGGTATACGGATTATCCACGAACGAGCTGGTGTCGGCGAAGTGACTGTGGAAGGACCACAGGAAAGTGTCACCAGATTGATACAGCTTTTGCGCGCAAGCAGATTGATCCTATGGAGAGCTATTACACCCGACCTCCCTCAACCTTCTTCTCCGTCAGAGACGATCCTTTCGTGATGATGCCGGGGACTTCGCGGATCTCTTTGTTCGTCATTGTTTCACCATCGAGTGTGTAGATGTACGGCGTAACAAGGCCGATTTCCATGCTGGCAGCAGCCTCAGGATTCAATCCTTCCAGATGCTTGATGATGGGGCGCAGACTGTTTCCATGTGCAACGACAACGACGGTCTTGCCAGAAATCAGATGAGGAAGAATGTACTGCTTGAAGAACGGCAATGTGCGGTGTTCGCAATCTTCCATACTTTCGCCGTTCGGCGGACGGGTCGCGTAGCTGCGACGCCAAAGCTGCACCTGTTCTACCCCGTACTTTTCCGCAGTCTCTGCTTTGTTGAGCCCCTGCAGATCGCCGTAATGACGTTCATTGAGTGCGGAATCGTATACCGTCTCCGGCGACTGACCGAGCGTCTTTGTAATAATATCGAGCGTCTGGTTGGCACGTTGCAGGCGCGAGGTAAACGCAACATCAAACCGGAACTCACGCAATACTTCTGCAGATTTCGCAGCATCGGACATTCCCTGCTCAGTAAGAGGCACATCGGTCCATCCAGTAAAACGGTTTTCCAAGTTCCACTGAGACTGCCCGTGCCGGAGTAATATAAGTGTCGACATGTGCGTCAGCCTAGCATACGCTATTGGAGAAAACACGTGTTTCGTGCTATAATATCCTGATATGAGCAAATTCCACGTCCACTCGCTGTCACGCCGAAACTACATGCGGACTGTCGTGTGGTCGGTGTTTTTGTGCATTGCGATTGTGGTGTGTTCTGCCCTCCTCGGTCGTGCAACCAAGAACTTTAAAGCCGCGCTGACTGATAAACCGGATGTCGCGATTTATCTGCTTCTGCCCGAGGAAGAAATCGGCCAGACAACGCTCCTGCGTGAGACGGATACCGTTCGTGACTACTTGGCCGAGACAAAGGACGGGCCAAAGTTGGTGAAGCTCGTCAAAAATACCGATGGCGAGTGGGAAGTCGGATACATTGAGAGAATGCGGGAATAATCAGTGATCCGTTTTCCGTTTACCGTTTGCCGTCTGATAACGGATAACGGATAGCGGGAAGATAATCACCGCATTGATAATCCGTCCGATTCGCCGTGGCTCCCTCACCACTCTCCACAACCACTCTAACCCCAGATTCTGCATCAACGTGGGTGCCCGTTTGTGGACACCTGCAATAAAGTCGAATGTTCCCCCAACGCCCATTGCCACACGAATGTGCTTCAGCTGATCACGATGTCGGTCGATCCACACATCCTGCTTTGGCGCACCGAAGGCAACAAGAAGTACCTGTGCGCCGCTGTTATTGATCTGCGTGATGATATCTGCGGCATCCTCCTCTTTTGGCGAACCGCTGAGTGCCCCCGCAATCACCAACTGCGGGTTCTTCTGTTTGAGGATCTCCCCCGCTCGCTTTGCCGTATCTCCCCATGCACCAAGCAGAAACACCGGATGATCGGATGTCAGAGTACTGCAAAGGTCGATCGTCGTATCAACACCTGTCACACGTTCGGGAAGATGTTGATGGGTCTTTCGAGCTGCCCAGACCAGCCCTGTGCTATCGGCAATGTTCAAATCTGTACGTTGAAGGAGCTGATGAAATGGCGGATTCTTGGATGCCTCCACGAGCATTTCACTGTTGGGCGTCATCACATGATGAAACCGTGACTCGCCAAGCATGGATTTGATGCGCTCCAGCGCCTGTGAGCGGGTTAGAGCATCAACCGGAATTCCAAGGATAATCACGCGTTTCATATCGAAAGCTTATAGCTTCTAGCTGCTAGCTTCTAGCGCTGCATTTACTTTGTTCTGAAAGCTAAAAGCTATAAGCTGAAAGCTCAAATGCGCAATCATCTGTTCATCATCGGACTTGGCGCATTGTGCGTAAGCTGCACCACTCTCCAGGCGCCCATACAACAGGCACCTTCTTCTGCATCCGGTGCTGCGATGAGTATGAGTTCTGTAGCACCGTTCATTCCACAGACTGTCTCCGGCGCCCTCACACTGGGGCCATCGAACGCCCCGGTATCGATGCTGCTGTTCATGAACTACAACTCTCCCTACAGCGTTGATTTTGAGCGAGTGCTGATGCCACGACTCGATGCCGAATTCATTCAGCCCGGTCATCTTCGTATCACCATCGTTTCGGTCCCATTGCAGAAATATCCGCAGAGCGACTCACAAGCTCATGCTGTCATATGCGGCGTATTGGCCGGAAGTGGTGCAGACGTACATCGCCTTCTCTTCACGGGACGCACAACCTATCCGGCACTCTCCTCCTGTCTGACCAATGACGATGTTCTGCAAAACATCATGGCCATTCAACACGAGACAATTGGAACACTCGATGTAACGCTCGTGCCAACATACTTCATCAATGGTATGCGCTTTACAGGACTACCGGAATTTGCGGATCTGAGAGGGCAAATCAATGAAGCTCTGAAGCGGTAATCCGCACCAATTTTAATCTCGCGGTTTTGCCGGAAAGAATCTTCACCGAAGATGCAGAGACATGGAACGTCTCCCCAAGAAATTTTGCGAGCGCCGTGTTCCCCCGTCCGTCTTCCGCCGGAGCGGCAATGTCGATTTTGAGACTGCCGTCATCCAGTACTGCAACAAGTCGCGACTGCGCCGCATGCGGACGTACGCGGACCAATAGATCAATCCGTCCTTCCTGTTGAAGCCGTTGGAGAACGGGGTCTATCATTATTGGCTGTAAGAATAGTAACACTCATCCGTCAGCTAGTACCGAGGTCATTCTCGGCCTTATCTTTCTCCCCCTTCTCCCTATGAAACGCTATTCCCTTATTGCATTCGCTTCGGCGTGGGCTGTCCTTGGCTCAAGTGTCGCCTTTGCACAAGACACAACCTGGCCTACCAAGCCTTTTTCGGATGTTCCGACAACCCACCAGTTTTATGAAGGTATTGAATATCTCCGGCAGCAGAAAGTTTTGAAAGGCTACGAGGATGGCACGTTCCGTCCCGACGCACGTATTAACCGCGCCGAAATGGTAAAGCTGATTGCAAACCCGTTTATTTTGGACACCGCACGTTTGAACGAATGTCTCACCGAGCACGTTGAAGAGGATGATGACAATATCTTCTACTCCGACGTCCGTCGCGACGCATGGTACGGACCTGAGCTGTGTCTGGCACATACGAAAAAGATTGTCAGCGGATACCCCGACAACACCTTCCAGCCGGGCAACAATTTGAACTTTGCCGAGGCTGCCAAGATTATCGTAAGCACATTCGCACTACAGACCACGACCAGTGAAACCGATGAGCGCTGGTTTATTCCGTACGTTGACGCACTTGCGAAGCGCCGCGCAATCCCGACCAGCATCGAACGCTTCGATGGCGTTATCACCCGCGGACAGATGGCCGAAATTATGTATCGCCTAAAAGCAGACAAGGAAAATCTGCCATCCAAGACAACTTCTCAAATTAAATAATATTGATGATTGAAGATGACCCCCTCGTCATCCGCGACGAGGGGGTCTTTGCCGTACCTTTCAACGACGCACGAAGTGTGCGGGCGCCCGGACTACCTTTACACTCGACGGCCTCGGATGCTTGTCGACTTCACGACGGGGCCGCTTCTGATGCGAAGAAGACAGATCACCGGCTTGCCACAATTTTTGAGCGAGAATCAGCAGACGCTGGAACATTTTGATTCTCCCAAGAGGCTGAAAGGAGCAGAACTAATCCGTTAGGCTACCCCTCCTTTTTAAGCAGTCAAATGTAAAATTAAGCCCCTCGTCATCGACGAGGGGCTTGGGTGGAGTTGTTACCTGACGAGAACCGTCAGGCATGAGAGAGAATGCTCAGAGAAATCGGATGAACACCGAAGCGGCTGTATGCACAGTCCGCGGCATTTCCGAGAGCGATTCCGAACTTCTGACAAGTCACACGATATGCACGCAGATAGGCAGCGTACCAACCTGAGTAACAGCAGCCAGGCTGATTCGGCGCAGCGAACCAAGGATCATCCGGAGTCGCCGGACGATACTTTCCGTACAACTTCGCATGCAACTGTGCGTGCTGCTCGCCAATCTGCTGCATCGTCATGCCTCCCAACATACGCATGTCTCCAACTGAAAGAACAACCATCCTGATTTCTACCGCAACTCCGCGGAAGAATGCGGCATTTAAGCGTCCGACAAATGTAAAGTCAAGAACACATCTCGATTTTCTTACTGAATCTTCGATTTGCGCCATTCTGCGATCTTTTTGTGGTCTCCGGAAAGGAGAATTTCCGGCACTTTTAGCCCCTGAAACTCCTCGGGACGGGTGTAATGCGGATACTCTTTTTTACGATCCAAAGACTTAGAAAAACTCTCGTCCTGCGCAGATTCGTCTTTGCCAAGCACGCCGGGAATATGCCGTGCGACCGCATCAATCAGTACCATTGCCGGCAGCTCACCACCGGTCAGCACATAATCGCCGATGCTAATCTCTTCGTCGATCCATCCCCCATCAATAATTCGTTGATCGATTCCTTCGTAGTGACCGCAGAGCAGAATCAGCCAGTCATGTTTCTGCGCAAGCTGCTCAACTTTCTGCTGCTCAAGACGTTCACCGCGGGGTGAGAAGTAAATGCGATACGGATTGCTATCCGATGTCTGTTTTCCGTTTTCCGTAATCGTTTCAATCGCTTTCACAATCGGCTCACACATCATCACCATTCCCGCCCCGCCGCCGTACGGCCGGTCATCAATCTGCTTATAACTCCCTTCGCCGAACTGCCGAAGATCATGGAAGTTGATCTCTAGGAGCTTCTCCTCCTGAGCACGTTTGAGGATGGACTCTGTGAGGGGTCCTTGGAACATTGCCGGGAATAGGGTGATCACGTCGATGCGCATACGGAGCTTTCAGCTTATAGCTTTCAGCTTTCAGGGAAAAGCCGGAAAATCCCTTCTGGAAGCTAAAACCTAAAAACTATAAGCTGAGCGTGTGAGAGCCTTAATCGACATCTGCGTGCCGGTCTGGAACTGCAATCCTGCATACTTTAAGCAGGCTATCGACAGTGCCCTGGCCCAGACCGAAACCCGCTGGCGGATGTACATCCACGATGATGCATCGACCGTGGACATGGAAGCGATGGTGAAGCCCTATCTCTCCGATCCGCGCATCAGCTGGCATCCGAACAGTAAAAAATTAGGGATCGGCGGAAACTGGAATGCGACGATGAAACTCGGCTCAGCGCCGTACATCCAATTCCTCTTCCCCGATGATGTGTGGGAACCGGCTTTTCTGGCGAAGGGGCTGAAGGCAATGGAAGAGCATCCGTCGGTTGGCATTGTGTCACTAGAGCATCGCTATTTTTCTGATGAGCCGAATCCGTCACTCACGCTCTACGAATATCCTGCAACCTTCCGGAAGGAGAACTTGAAGCCCGGTGTGCACGATGGACGCGAGACATTCCGTTGGTGGGTGAGGCGCGGCATTCACCCGAATATCGTCGGCGAACCGGACTTCGTGATGTTGCGACGCAGCGTCGTCGAAAAAGCGGGATGGTATTTGGAAGACATGAAACAGAACCTTGATGAAGAATACGCGCTGCGTTGTTTGCTTATCAGCAATTGGTACTACATTCCCGACATCTGCGGCAGCTTCCGTGTACACCCCGGCTCCGTCAGCGAGACAAACCAGCGCGAGGGCATCGGCGCGTTCGATCGCTTCCGCTGCTTTGAAGAATTACTGAAACACATCTCTGGGAATGATCGCAATCTTGTCATTCAATCACGCAACGATGCATTGACCGACATGGCCGGAAAATTCCTTAAGAAGATTCGCAAAGGCGGGAAGATTATTGCCCAAGGCGGAACAGCCGGTGGGAATTTCAAGAAGTTCGCACTGCGGCATCCCTGGTTGGTGTTAGGGGCACTATGGAGAGCTCTCTGGACTAGATAAACGCCTTCATCAGCCCGCTGACGTTCTGTGGAACAACCTCATCTATCAACTGTGTCGTTTTCCCCTGCCGAGGAACCAAGCGCTCATCGAAACCCGGAATATGTTCGTTCTGATACAAGATGCCCGTCGCGATTCGTTCCGATGTATCGACGGCGAGCTTCCGCGCTTTCTCAAAATCTGATGTGTCGTGGTTCTCAACTTGATAACACTTCTCCAGCAGATAGTTGTGCGTTGCAAAGTGGTTGTAGGTCGGACATGCCTGAAGAATATCGACGAAGGCAAACCCGCGATGTTGGATAGCCGCTTTGAAGATCTCGACCATCTGCGGAATGTTGCCGGAAAATCCTCGGGCAACAAACGTCGGCTGTAAGCTGAAGACGAAGTCCATGCTCGGCAATGTGTGTTCCGGAATGCCATTGGGCGCAGTGTTCATCTTTTGATCCTGCCACGTCAGACTACTCGCCTGCCCCGTCGTTAGACCGTAGTTTGCGTTGTTGTGGAGAACAAACGTCACCGGATAATTGGAGCGGATGGAATGGACGAGATGACCGACACCTTCGCTGAAGCTCGCACCGTCGCCACCAAAGGCCATGACGGGAACATTGCGGTTTGCGAGAGCTGCACCGGCAGCAAACGGCAGCACACGACCATGGAGGCCATGGAAGCGATAGCCGTTAATTTTATCGCTGGTGTTGCCATGACAACCGACGTCGTAGCAGAGCAAGACCTGCCAAGGCTCGATTTTCATTTCGACGAGCGCACGCTTCACCGCTGTCCAGATACCGTAGTCACCGCAACCATCGCACCATGTGCAACGATTTTCATTGTGGTAGTCGCTCATCGACGGGCCGGTCATGTCGAGTTTGATGGCCATGTCAGGAACAGTGGGAAGAAATCTCTTTCAGCAATTCGTTGTAGAAGAACGGTCGACCATCGTACTTACGAATATGCACAGCCTGTGGCTGATTCATCAACATCTGCAACTGACCTGTGGCATTTCCTTCGATGAATAGCACCTTTTCTGCTTTGGCAGAAAGCTTCTCGAAGCGCTCAGTTTTGAGTGGCCAGAGATAGGTGTAGTGCAGATATCCAATCTTTGCATGCTTGAGTGCAGGATCCTTCAAGACATCTTCAATGATTCCCTTCGTTGACCCCCAGCCGACCAGCAAGACCTCCGGAGATTGATGACCAATCAGTTCTGCATCCGGCAGATTGCTCTTCATCACCTCGAGCTTCTTCAGTCGCTTCTCCATCTGCGCCTTTGCATTAGAAGCCGATTCATCTACCGAGCCATCGGCACGATGTTCATCGCCCTGTGCAACATAGGTCGCTGCTTCTGAACCCGGTAACCATCGTGGAGAAATACCATCTTTTGCAGACGGGTCATAGCGATCGCTGCTCTTCAGTTTTTTCAGCTCAGCAGATTTTGTGACAAGCTTCCCTCTATTGATGGCTGAAAGCTGACCCCTAAAAGCTGCATCGTCGTACGGCTTCTGCGTATAGATGCCTTCGGCAATGTGCTTGTCGGTCATCACAATCACCGGCGTCTGATATTCCTCGGCAATGTTGAACGCCTCATTCATCAAACTGAATGCATCATCACTATCGCTGACGCTGAGCACACACCGAGCAAACTCGCCGTGACCGCTGTGAATCGCGAGCATCAAATCGCCCTGCGCAGTCCACGTTGGAAGACCCGTTGCAGGGCCCGGTCGCTGTGCCAGCACAACGACGCACGGATTTTCGATAATGCCATTGAGGGAAAGCGTCTCGGTCATCAGATCAAACCCTCCGCCGGATGTACCAGTCAGTGCGCGTGTCCCCATATGCATGGCACCGCTCACCATTTGAATAGCGGTGATTTCATCCTCCGCTTGTTTGATAGCCATGCCGGTCTCGTTCTGGATCTCGGCGATGTAGGTCAGCAGTGGCGATGACGGCGTCATCGGATAGCCGGCATAGAAACGGACACCGGCATGCACCACGCCAAGCCCCATCGCCTGGCTACCGGTGAGCAGCAGATCATCCTTCCACTTCGCATCGGGCTTGGGCAACGCGCCTTTCCAGAGCGCACGGATATTCTGCTCGTTGGACCACTGCTCGGCCACATCCAACGCTGCAAAGTTCTGCGCAACAACCTTCTCGCCTTTGTGTCCGAACTGCTCTTTCACCATATCGCGCAGCATGTCCGGATCACGATCGATGAGCGTCCAGACAACGGAGGTGATGAGAATGTTTCCGATGATTGCCGGCGCTTTGAGCTGCTTTAAGAAATCATCAGTCGGAAGATAGACGACAGAGATATCGCGCTTTTTCAAATTCTTTTTCTCGGCATCGGAAAATTCCCAGTCCTCCGACTGGTGCAGAATGATGCCCCCGTCTTTCACATCGTTGGTGTTCAATTCCAATCCGTGATGATTGAAGCAAACGAGAATATCGACCAGTTCTTCGCTGCTGCGAACTCTGTCCGTTGATGCATCGAGCTGATAGCTGCTGTGTCCACCTTTGATCAGCGAGTTGTATTCACGGTAGCCGAACACACAGTAACCAGCGCGCTTAAGTCCCTTCGCGCACAGCTCTCCGACAGAGTTCACACCCTGTCCTTGAGCGCCGGTGACTTTGAGAGAAACACGAGACATAGTTGATAGCTTTTAGCTTTTAGCTTTTAGATTTTTGGAAATGGCAGCTGTCCACTCTTCTATTTTCTTCTCTTGTCCGTACGGCTCATTCACAATTTTAAGCGTCGGTTCAATCACAACACCATTATGTGATGCAACAAATTCAACAAGATGCTGCATGCAACCGACTGTGTACCGATAACGATCATCCCCAAGTCCGATCAACAAGACCTTCTTCCCACTCAGATCAAGATCGGCCGCGCGCTTCTTGAGGAGCTCGTGCATGTGCGGGTTCAACTGACCTTCGACACCACCGGTGTTCCAACTGCCAGATGCGAGCAGGAGAACATCGCCTTTCAACAGATCTGCAGCTTGTGTCTGTTCGGCGCGCAGCTTTTCGACCGCTACGCCTTTGAGGGCAGCAATCGCCTGATCGACAACGTATTCCGTGTGACCGGAGGTTGAGGCGTAGATGATCTGCAGAGAAGACACGGGGATATTGTAGCGTCAGAACGAATCCCGTCATCCTTCCCTCTTGCGCAAAAGATAAGAAAACGGGAAAACTATGCCCCATGCGCAAATATCCCGTCGATTTCGAACATAGCTTGGCAGAAAAGGAGAGCCCTCATGGCGTGGTTTGCATGACACAAAGGGGCATACAACAGGTCCAATCGACCTTTTTTGAGCATTATCAGCACCTGGGGCCGAAGGCAAATGGCCACCCGTTGTTTATGCCCGATGTGGATGTGCCCGGACAGTACGTTATACCCCCGGATTCGCCCCTAAAATAATTCGTTAAAAAGCCAATTCTCTGGTATAATAAGAGGATTATGGCAATTCTGGACCCCCAGAGCATCGCGGTGATAGGCGCCTCGGCAACCCCGGGAAAGGTCGGTCATGACATCCTGAAAAACCTGCTGACCCAAGGTTACACGGGAAAGATCTTTCCGGTGAATCCGAAAGGTGGGGACATTCTGGGTGCAACGGTCTACACGTCGATCGCAGACATTCCCGAAATTCCCGAACTCGCGGTGATTGTCATTCCCGCAACTGCCGTTCCCCAGGCACTAACCGAGTGTGGCGAGAAAGACATCAAGAATGTGGTGGTCATCAGCGCCGGTTTCGGTGAAGTGCATACCGACGAAGGAAAGAAACTCGAGGAAGAGTTAGTCGCAATCACGAAGAAACACTCCATCAACCTCCTCGGTCCCAACTGCCTCGGCGTCGTTCGACCACATGCGAAGATGAACGCATCGTTCGCCAAAGAGCTTCCGCCTGCAGGAAACATCGCCTTCGTGAGCCAATCGGGCGCCGTTGGTGTGGCGCTGATGGATGGCGCTGCATCATTCGGACTCGGACTATCCGCATTTCTCTCTATTGGAAACAAAGCAGCATTCGATGAATCGAACGCACTGGAACTACTTATGCATGATGCACACACGCATGTGATCGGCTTCTATCTGGAAAGCATCAAAGACGGACGCCGATTCATGGAGATTGCACGTGCATCGAAGAAGCCGATTGTTCTCCTGAAAGCAGGCGTCTCCGAACACGGTCGCAAAGCCGCGTCATCGCATACCGGTGCCCTTGCAGGAAGTGATGCCGCTATTGATGCATTGTGCGCGCAGACTGGTATTCACCGTGCACGTTCAACCGAAGAATTTTTGGATCTCCTGAGCGTGCTGAGCATGGAACCGCCGCTGCTCAGTAATCGAATCGGCATCATCACCAATGCTGGTGGGCCAGGCATTCTTGCAACAGATGCGGCCGAATCGGCAAAGCTTGATTTGCCATCGCTGTCTGACGCTATTACAGAGACGCTCAAACCAAAACTTCCTGCAGCCGCATCAACCCAAAACCCCATCGATGTAATCGGCGATGCAGGTGCAGACCGTTATGAAGCGGCAATAGACGCATGCCAGAACGATCCGAATATCGATGGCCTTGTGATTATTCTGACGCCACAGGTGATGACACCGGTGAATGAGATTGCAGAGTTGATCGTTCGCAAAAAGAAAGAGTCCCCTCTCATGCCCATCGTCACAGCATTCATGGGTGGTGACAGCGTACGTGAAGCAAAAAAGATTCTGCGCGTGGCGACTATTCCCACATTCGCAACGCCGGAGAGGGCGGTGCGGGCGATGAAGGCACTAGCATGTCACCCTGAGCTCGACGAAGGGCGACATGCGACAAATGTCATGGTTCGTCGGGCTCACCATGACACCATCTCCATTCTCAACGACAAATCCGGCCTCCTCGATGAATCAACAACCACACAACTCTTCAACGCCTACAACCTCCCTCTCCCCAAGCAAGATCTTGCAACAACCGCCGAAGAAGCAGTGCACATTGCGGAGCAGATCGGGTATCCGGTGATTGCGAAAATCAGCTCGCCGGACATTCTTCATAAAACAGATGTCGGTGGCGTACGGGCAAATCTACAGAGTGCAGCCGATGTTATTACGGCGTTCAATGACATTCTGAAAAACGGCCACGCGCATTCATCACATGTGAAGGGTGTGCTGATTCAGCAATTTTTGCCCGTCGGCAATGAATTTATTGTCGGAGCTGTACGCGATCCGTCCTTCGGTCCGCTGATTATGGCCGGACTCGGCGGTATCTACACCGAACTTTTCAAAGATTCTGCTTTCCGGATTGCTCCGGTAAACAGTGCAGATGCATACGCGATGCTCAGTGAATTGGAATCGTGGAAACTCCTCCTCGGCATGCGCGGTAAACCGCAGGCTGACATCGACGCGCTGGCACAGGTGATCGTGAACGTCTCGCGGATGATGCTGGAAAATCCATCTATTACCGAACTCGACTTAAACCCGGTCCTCGTCCGCAATGACGGCGTGATGGTTGCTGATGCGAAGGTGGTGATTTGATTTGTCAGGGGGCTAGGGAACCTTGTCCGGCTCCCAGCAGCTAGCTCTCGAACGTAGTGAGAGGCTAGATGCGCAGTCCCTTTAGGGGTTCCCTTCACCCCCTAACAACCCCTCAACCCTCCTGACGAACGACGGAAATCACCGCTTCAAGCACTGAATCATTCAAAGCTGCTTGTCATCTATATCTCTCAGTACTTCTTGGAAATAAGGTGATTTCGATAAGATGCGTACCTGGCGGCTTCCGTGCGCCATGGGGGTGTTGAGGAAGGCTCTGATCGTCTATCGACGAATCGATTCCGAAGCCTTGGAGGAATCGATGAGGAGATACAGAGCCGGGTGGAGGAGCTTTGGCGCACGGTGATTTTCTTTCCACCCTTTCTTGTATGGGAGACAAGAAAGGGTAAAGAGCTACGGAGCCTCCAAAATAGTATTACGACATTCCTTTACTGTTTGACGATTCCGCTTTAGTCTTACAAAGACATTTTCCCGACCCCCCACATGAAGCTCAAAACCCTCTACAAACGCACTATTGAAATCGGCATGGAAGCCGACGTCCGCGGCAAAAAGCAGCTCGATAAGATGCTGAAGAAACAAGCCGACCGTTACAAGAAACTCGAAGGCAAAGAAAAAGAGATGTTCGATGAGGAACGCACCTGGAACCCCTACGCCGATAGCCGCATTTTGAACGGTACCGGTGACGAAGAAATTAAGCGTCTGATGATTGGTATCGATATTGAGACACCGGAGATTCTTCTGGCCGACCGCCTTCGCGAAAAAGGCGAGAAGATCGATGCGATCATGATTCACCACCCAGAAGGTCGCGCACTCGCAGACTTAGAGAAAGTGATGCCACTGCAGGTTGATTTGCTCGCAACGCATGGCGTTCCCGTCAACCACTCGGAGTCACAGTTGCGCCCACGTATGGACCGCATTTGGCGCTCCATTCACGCAGATAACCTCTTCCGAACAGAACGCGCTGCGGAGCTGCTTGGCATTCCCGCATTCACCTGCCACACCGTTACCGATAACCTCGTCTGGCGCTTTATTGAGAAGACGATCTGCAAGCGTGAGTACGATGATCTTAATGAAATTGTGAACGCGCTGATGGAACTGGAGGAATACCGCTACTACGCCAAGAAAGGTAATCCGCCAATCATTGTGAACGGCAGCGGAAGCTCACGCCCGGGTAAAGTGGTTGCAACGGAATTCACCGGCGGCACCAACGGACCCGAGGACTTCTTGGAAAGCCAGAGCCGCGCCGGCGTTGGCACGATCTTGAGCATGCACGTCACAGAGAAAACGCTTGATGAAGCCAAAAAGCACGGCGTGAACATGATTCAGTGCAGCCACATGGCATCCGATGCGATGGGTATCAACTTGCTGCTGGATATTCTCTCGAAGGAAGAGAAGAAACTTGATGTGTTGCCTGTCTCCGGCTTTATTCGCGTGAAGAGAAAATAATGCCGAATGTCTTCGCCCTCATCGGTGAGGCATGGGACTTCGCGCGTAAGCAGCAGGTCGTGTGGCACGCATCGATGTGGCTGATATTTCTGCCCAGCGTGGTGACCGGTCTGGTTCTCGATTATCAGATGGACCATAAAGATTTGATGACCGTGCGTCCGGAAACAGCACTCGTGCTGATCCTGATTCAGATCATTCTCTCACTGATTCTCGTCTGGGGAACCATCTGTCTGCTGGTGATTGGAAAGCGCCTGCTGCAGGCCAAATCCGGACGTTCACGTACGTCGTTCAAAGTAGTGCGTAGAGAGGCGGCATCACTGATTATTCCGTATGTCCTGACCAGCATTCTACGAAACATCCTGACGCTGCTCTGGGCCATCCTGCTAGTTATCCCCGGCATCGTATATTTCATCCGCACCATCTTCTCCCCTGTCATTGTTGCATGTGAAGGCACGTCGTACCGACCTGCGTTGCAGGAAAGTGCCAACATTGTCCGTGGTCAATTCTGGCAAGTCACTCTCACGGTAATGTGCCTGGGCCTGCTGACACTGATGCCAGCGCAAATCCTCGCAGCGTTCTTCTCGCTGATGGCAGAAGGCCTTCCCCCTGCCGCACTACTCTCAGCCGAAGTCGCATCGAGCATTCTCTTCTCCGCAGCGCTCACGGTCTATTTGTTCAGCCTTATTCTGGCTTACAAGCACTTCCGGCCCACAGGGCACGTAACGAATCGGTAAAAGCTTCTTAGCTGGTTAGCTTCTAAGCTTCTCAGAGCATCTTGAGCATGTCGATACATCGATCGGTATATCCACATTTGCGATAGAAATCGGCTGCTCCTTCGTTTGGAGAAAACACCTCCACACGTACCGAATCACATCCTTTTTCTTTCAGCCACAACTCCATGAGTGCTGTCAGTTTTGATCCCAGCTTCTGACCTCGTACCGATTCAGCGACATACAATTCCGCAATGCGTCCCGTTCTGGATGGATTCGATGCAATTAAGTCCTGATCCTCTTCTGGAACTAACCAGCCGGCGATACAACCGACAACGGCGTTGTTCCGTTCTGCAATATAGATAATACCATCTCGTTTTTTAACACTATCCAAAATAACGTCCGTGTACGCTGCTGCATCAAACTCCCCCGTACCGCGATTGCGCTCTAAGGGATCGATGGCAGCAATAAACCCCTGCAATCCATTCATACAATCGATCAACCCTACTCGATCGTCTGGCCGATATTCGCGAATAACGATCTCCATAAAAAGAGGATACCATTAAAAAAACTAGGGAGCTTGGAAGCTTTGTAGCTTAGAAGCTTACTTTGATGCCATCTCCACGATCTTCTTGAATGCCTCCGGCTCGTGGATAGCGAGTTCGGACAGCACTTTGCGATCGAGGTCGATTCCCTGCTTCTTCAAACCGTTGATGAAGACGCTGTACTTGCCTCCGTTTGCACGGACAGCCGCGTTGAGGCGGATGATCCAGAGTGAGCGGAAGTTGCGCTTCTTCTTCTTGCGATCCATGTATGCATGCTGACCAGCCTTAATAACGCGCTCCTTGGCATGAATGAAGGTTGAGTGACCCTGACCCTGATAGCCCTTTGCGAGCTTCTTCATCTTCTTGTGCCGGCGGTGTCGGACGATTCCGCGCTTTACTCGCATGGGTTAAAGGTAAGGGACAAGGTGCTTAA